>NZ_JBNNWE010000094.1:0-23735 GCF_050280905.1 Pseudomonas sp. NPDC086278 | reverse complement strand
GCATTCTGGTGCTCTGCGAAGGAGCGATGCGCGGCGAGTTGTCTCGCGCGCAGGCCAATGAATCCAACCTGCTGCAACTGGCTTTGCCGCGCCAACGCGCTGACGGCGTGGCGAACTGAGAGGTGACTATGATGACAACCCAAAACAAGACGCTGCCGACCGAGCGCAAACCGCTGGACCTGCGGCGCTTTCTCGATGACTGGGTGATGCTGCTGGCGGCCATCGGTATCTTCGTGGCCTGCACCTTATTGATCGACAACTTCCTGTCGCCACTGAACATGCGCGGCCTGGGCCTGGCGATTTCGACCACCGGGATTGCGGCGTGCACCATGTTGTACTGCCTGGCGTCCGGGCACTTCGATTTGTCGGTGGGTTCGGTGATCGCCTGCGCCGGCGTGGTCGCGGCGGTGGTGATGCGCGACACCGACAGCGTGTTTCTCGGCGTGGTGGCGGCACTGTTCATGGGGCTGATCGTCGGGCTGATCAACGGAATCGTGATCGCCAAACTGCGAGTCAACGCGTTGATTACCACGCTGGCGACCATGCAGATTGTTCGGGGTCTGGCTTACATCTTTGCCAACGGCAAAGCGGTGGGCGTGTCGCAGGAGTCGTTCTTCGTCTTCGGTAACGGCCAGCTGTTCGGCGTGCCGGTGCCGATCCTGATCACGATCATCTGCTTCCTGTTTTTCGGCTGGCTGCTGAATTACACCACCTATGGCCGCAACACCATGGCCATCGGCGGCAATCAGGAAGCGGCATTGCTGGCGGGGGTCAACGTTGACCGGACCAAGATCATCATCTTTGCCGTACACGGCGTGATTGGTGCACTGGCCGGGGTGATTCTGGCGTCGCGCATGACCTCGGGCCAGCCGATGATCGGCCAGGGTTTTGAGCTGACGGTGATCTCGGCTTGCGTGCTGGGCGGGGTGTCGCTGAGTGGCGGGATCGGCATGATCCGGCATGTGATTGCCGGGGTGTTGATTCTGGCGATTATCGAGAACGCGATGAACCTGAAGAACATCGACACGTTTTACCAGTACGTGATTCGCGGCTCGATCCTGTTGCTGGCGGTCGTCATCGACCGTTTGAAACAACGCTAAGCAAGGCGTCCACACACTGTATATGTGCAGGAGACTCCTTGATCCACAGGATCATGGAGTCCTCGAGGATTCCATGCAGCTCTGAATTTCCGCCACCAGCCACTGCATGAAGTCGGCGACTTTCGGCTGAGTATTGGCATTTTTTCGACAGACAAAGTGATAAGCATACGCACTGGAAATCGTTTGCGGCAGGCACTGCACCATTAGCTTTTGCCGTAACACATCTGCCACCAATAGCTCCCGAATGATCGCTATGCCCTGGCCCTCCATAGCGCTCCTGATCACCAGGTCGGCATTGTTGAAGGTCGACCCGGATGCCTTTTCGTGCCCATGCGAGCCAAACGTGTGGAAAAAACGCGCCCAGTGGTCGGTGCCTTCTTCACACAGCAGTTTGGTCTGCGCGATGTTTTTTAAGCTAATGCCTTCCTTCCATCGAGACTGGTACTCGGGAGAACACACCACCAGCAACTTTTCCTGTGCCAGGGGAAAGCCGTAGAAACCATCTCCCAGTGGGGCGTCATGGGGCAATAGGCGAATCGCGATGTCGATTTCCTCGCGAACCAAGTCGACGGCACGATTGGTGGCTACGAGGTTCACATCGATTTCCGGATGTCGCGTCTGAAGTGACGACAGGCGGCTGACCAGCCACATTGAGGCGAAAGAGGGTGAGACGCTCACCGACAGCGGTGAACTCCCCGGGTCGGTCGCTTCCCGCGTGATGCTTTGCAGTTCCGATAACAGTTGCGCCACACGTGAGTAGATCTTCTGCGTCCGATCGGTCCACTCCAACGAGCGTGTGGAGCGCTTGAACAGGTTCACCGCCCAACGCGTTTCCAATGCCTTGAGTCGGTTAGTGATGCATGGCTGGGAACAATTCAATTCCGTCGCAGCGCTTGAAATGGATTTCAACCGTGCAACGGCCTCAAACGCCCGGAGCTCACCTAACGTCGGTATCTGGGAGGCTTTAACCATTAAAATTCATACCGTTTTATTCCTCACCTATCGCCTTGGAGTGAGGCATTCGGATTTATACAAATTTTATATAAATTCCACAAGAGATTGAATTTGTCGTGTGTTTTTTGCACCGATACTATCCAACGCACTCACCCCACAATAATTATTATAGAGGCGCTAGATCATGACCTGTAACCAGCACTATTCGGCCATTGCGCTGAGCATCATTGGCCTGTTTACCGTTTTTGCGACCCCCGCTGCGTTTGCTGGTGCGACGCTCGACAAGGTAGAAAGCAGTCATGAGCTGATAGTGGCCACCAACGCCGACTATCCGCCGCAAGCCTTCCTGAATGAGAACAACCAACTCGACGGCTTCGACATCGACGTTGCGAAGGAAATTGGCAAGCGTCTGGGCGCCAAGGTGACGTTGGCGACGCCAGGCTGGGAAGTCATGACCGCTGGCAAGTGGTCAGGGCGGTGGCAGATCGCTGTAGGTTCCATTACGCCTACCAAAAAGCGTCTGGAGGTTCTCGACTTCCCGTCGGTCTACTACTACACGCCCGCGGTCTTCGCGGTGCACAAAAATTCGACACTGCAGAAAGTTGCCGACCTGAACGGCAAAAAAGTCGGTGTCGTGTCCGCGTCGACCTATGAAAATTACCTGAGGCATCAACTGGTCGTTGACGCTGCCAATGTCCCTGCGTTTACGTACCAGGTGACACCGGGCGAAATTCGCAGCTACACCGATGCCGATGACTTGAGCGATCTGGCGATCGGTGCGGGTACGCGCCTGGATGCCGTCTTGCAGGCTCAACCAACCATTCTTGCCGCCATCGCCAAAGGAATGCCTATTCGTCAATTGGACACACCGGTGTTCTATGAGCCGCTGGCGATTGCCACGGACAAGGGCGACAAGGAATTCGACGACAAAATCGCCAGCATCGTGGATGCCATGAAGGCGGACGGCACGATGAAGCAGCTTTCGCAGAAGTGGTACGGCTCCGACTTTACCTCCGCCCAATGATCTGACGCCTGCGCCTATTCGTGCGCCAATGGTCGCGTATCGTTTGCTTCGGTGGCAGCCGCACCGGCCACCGAAGCCATCTCTGAACCGGGATTTAGATCATGCAAATTTTCCCCACGAACAAGGCTAAAAAGCGTCGCAATGCGTTATACGCCGCAGCTATTACCGCCTTGCTGGTTTTTGTCGCGATGCTCCTGCTGCCTCATGGCGCTGACAGCGCCCCTTCGGGCGATTCATTCGGGCTTGACCATATAGCGTTGTGGGCTGGCGCCGCTGGCTTTTATGCCTGGGTGGTTTACCGCCTGACGGCCCGCTGGCAGATGTTAATCATCTGGGGCAGCCTCTTTATATTGTTCATCGTGTTTTTCCACTCGTTCGACCTGAACTACGTGTACATCCTCAGCCGGCTGCCTCAGTTGATCGGCGTGGGAATGGTAACGACGCTCTATATCTCCGTTGCCTCAATCGCTATTGCTTTCGTACTCGCTCTCTTGGGTGCGGTAGCCAAGCTGTCGGGCAACGGAATCGCCATGGGCATCGGCTCGTTCTACACCTCCTTCTTCCGCGGTGTGCCGTTGCTGATGCAACTGTTCCTGATCTACATGGGCCTGCCACAGATCAACGTCGTCATCGAGCCGATCCCGGCCGGTATCCTGGCGTTATCGCTGTGTTACGGCGCGTACATGACCGAAATTTTCCGGGCCGGGATCATCAGTATTCCGAGCGGCCAATGGGAAGCTGCCGATGCCCTGGGCATGTCTCGTGCCAAGATTTTCCGCCACGTCATCCTGCCGCAAGCCATGCGCATCATTGTTCCGCCAACGGGCAATCAGTTCATCGCCATGCTGAAGGATTCATCGCTGGTATCCGTGGTGGGCGTGTGGGACATGATGTTCGTCGCCAGGGCGCAAGGTCGTGCCGATTTCAAATTGATGGAAATGCTGATTACGGCATCGCTCATCTACTGGGTTCTCTCCATTGTGTTGGAGATGGTCCAGCGCTGGATCGAAAAGAAATACGCCGCTGCCGACAAGGCCGGTACGAAGCCTCCGGCCAAAATCAAGCTGACGACCAAACTTTTCGCAATGGTGAGCAACCGTAATGAATGACAGCACAAACACGCTTCTGGGCAACGCACCCTCGTACAGAGGAGCGGGGCGGCCCATCGTCGGTGTCATTACGGATCAAAGTCACGATGGTTCGCTCGCGGCACAGTCGGTAGACGAAAAATATCTGCAAGCCCTCTCGGAGGTCGCCGACGTCAACCCGTTCATGATTCCTTCGCTGGGCAATGTCGACGACCTGCCGCACCTGCTGGCGCGGCTGGACGGCTTGGTGCTGACGGGATCGGCCTCCAATGTTCATCCCCGTCTTTATGACCCGACCGCAGAGGAGGCGTTGTACCAGCCATTCAACGCGAATCGCGATTCTACCGCCCTCAGTGCAATCGGTATCGCGCTCGACATGGACATGCCGTTGTTCGCGATTTGTCGGGGCTTGCAGGAGTTGAACGTGTTCATGGGCGGGAGCCTCGTGACGGGCATCTGTGAAAGCCAGCATTTCAGTAGCCACACACCGTGGGACAAGGACGCACCACTGGACGTACGTTACGGCCCCAGTCATGTAGTAACGCCAGTGCCGGGAGGCTTGTTCGCGCGCATTGCAGACGGCTTGACTTGCCACGTCAACTCCCTGCACGTGCAGGCGATCGCTCGTCTGGGGGATCGACTCGCCGTGGAAGCGCGGGCAGAGGACGGGACGATAGAAGTCATCAGCGTGACTGAGCGCAGGTTTGCCTTGGGCGTTCAGTGGCACCCTGAATACAACGCTGCGGGCAATCCGCTCTCACGTCGCCTGTTCCAGGCGTTTGGCGACGCCACGCGCAGCTACCAGGCCTGTTCGGCACACCTTTGCACCGACGAGTCCGAGATCACGGGAGGGACACGATGAACAATGCCTCAATCGCCAGGAACGCGGCCGACGCTGCCCAAGGCAAGCACGCAATCGAAATGATCGGCGTGAGTAAATGGTACGGCGAGTTCCAGTCTTTGCGTGACATCAACCTGACCGTCAGCCGCGGTGAGCGGGTCGTGGTATGCGGCCCCTCGGGCTCGGGAAAGTCCACGATGATCCGCTGCATCAATCGGCTGGAAGAGCATCAGAAAGGGCAGATTTTTGTCGATGGCATTGAGCTGACCGACGCCCTTGAAGACATCGTGAAAATCCGTCACCGAGTCGGCATGGTTTTCCAGCAATTCAATTTGTTCCCGCACTTATCAATTCTGGAAAATTGCATGCTGGCGCCGGTAACCGCCAAGGGAGTTTCCCGGCAAGAAGCGGAGGAGACGGCGATGCGTTACCTCAAACGCGTCAAAATCCCCGAGCAAGCCTACAAATATCCCAGCCAGCTCTCTGGTGGACAGCAGCAACGGGTGGCGATTGCCCGCGCGCTCTGCATGGAGCCCGACATCATGCTGTTCGATGAGCCGACATCGGCCCTCGACCCGGAAATGGTCAAGGAGGTTCTGGATACCATGGTGTTACTCGCTGGCGATGGCATGACCATGATTTGCGTCACTCACGAGATGGGGTTCGCGCGCCAGGTAGCCGATCGGGTGATATTCATGGATGCCGGGCAAATCGTAGAGAGCAGCCCACCCGCCGATTTTTTTGCAAATCCGCAGCACGAACGGGCCAAAGCGTTTCTCGGACAAATCCTGTCCTGATTGCGTGGCTGGCATTTAAGTTGCGTGCTCAAGTGAATCGTGGGCGTGCCGAGATAATGGGGAAGTTCATTCATTTGGGCTTTCCCCATGCAAGCGCCAAGTTCAATGATTTGCAAAGTGCCTCATTCAGTTTTTCGCAGCTTGTTTTTAGGCTTCGCCACTTCCCCACGGCCATATAAGTAGTGTTCAGCAACGATTCAAGCGAGCTTTCGTAGAGTCGCCGGATTTGCTTCGATACCCGATGCATTGAATAGAATTCTGGAATTGCTGGGGGACGGCTATGGCGCGCATTTATCAGAAGCCCCCCGTCAGGGAAGATCAGACGCGGGTCGAAGACTTGGTTTTTAAACGCAAGACTTTCGAACCCCAGCATCGGGTGGCGCAACGGAGCCTCAGCGGCGTTGAGCACGTTCGGCGCTACGGCCATGCTCTCGTGCGATATAGCGCGCTGCTGCTGTTTTCGCTCACTTGTCAGGCTGCGCCCATCGAAGAGCCGCCCATCCACTTCGTGGTCACCGATACCTGGGGAATGCCGCTGCTCCAATCCGTAGATGGCACCGTCGTTGGCGGCATTCTGTTTGATCTTCAGCAGCGACTCGCCAAAAGTGTAGGCCGGAGCGCGAAGATAACGGCCCTTCCCAGGCGAAGAATCCACCAGTTGATGAGCCTCGGGGAAATTGACGTGTTGTGCTACAGCAATCCCGCTTGGCTGCAACGGAAGTACGATAAGTACTTATGGAGCGTTCCTTTCATGATTCAAGGGGAGCTGCTTGTGGGACGGGCTCCCGAAAACATCCGGCCGCAAGACTTGAAAGGTCAGATCGTAGGGACCGTGCTCGGCTTCGTTTACCCCGCCCTCGACCCGCTATTCGCCGACGAACATTTGTTGCGTGACGATGCCCGCACTCAGGAACAAGTTTTACAAAAACTGCTGGCTGGGCGTTACCAATACGCTGTGAGTGACACGGTATCGCTGGATTACTTCAACTCAAAGCACCCGTCGACTGAGCGACTTTGGCGTGTGAGCGATATCGCGTCGCACGCCGTGTCCTGCCTGGTGCGTGATGATCCGCAAGTGCCCACGCAGAGGCTGTTGAAAAGTATCGAGCATCTGCAAGAGACCGGCGCGGTGGAGGACATTATTAAAAGCTACCGTTGAAACAGCAGAGAAAACAAAAGACTCGCTGATTTCAGGCCCCGTGTGGACGTGCAGCGTTACAACACCGCCAGACTCCATAGCTACACTGACTACCGGTCGCCAGTAACTATGGACTGGTAGCTATGGAGACGCTGGCGGCGTGAAAACCTTAACGGGTGTCGAGAATTATCTGACCGGTTCAGGCTGGCCCGCGAAGGGGCGCCCAGCCTGTCAGCTATCCAGCTTGCGCGCCGCCTCAACCCCGGCCGAACTTAGCTTGATCGGCAAATTCAACGAATGCTCACCGGCCTCATTGCAGGTCACATGCCCGTGATGAATCAACCCGCGATCCTGCAACGCGGCAAGGGTGCTGGCCACGACCTTTTCCCCCCGGTAATTGTCCAGGACCTCCTTGCCCAAGCCACTTGGGTGGGCGTGCAGCAGACGGGTCAGGACTTCTTTCTCAAGGTTTTTATCGACGTTCATGGTTACCTCTTCATGGATGTGGATAGGTCTTCCTGGATATCGCGTGGGCGAACTACTGGCTGGCGCCGCCTTCGGAACCCGAGCCACCGGTGGTGGTTTTCGAGCCGATGCCGGTGCCGGCGTTATCGGGTGTCTGGGAGTCTGGCATGTTCATTCCGCCTTGACGGCCCGCGTCGTTACCCTGGATCCGTGGGTCGGTGCCCGTGGCGGGCGGCAGGCTGTTGTCGACGCCGCTGCCATCGGTATTCATGCCAGGGGCGCTTTGGATGGCCGGGGCTCTCGGCGCTTCGACCGGGTTGGTCGGGCCGGTGCCTGTGGCCGTCGCCGCGAAAGCGGCCGAGGACAGCAGCGTAGCGAGGGTGAGGGCGGTCAGCTTGGACGTGATCATGGTGGCGTCTCCATTTAATAAGAGTCCTTACCTGATGTTGGTCCGCCGCGGATTTAATTTGGTGCCTGATGAACGACGAACGGTCCACGCCTTTCGCCGCGATCTGGCGCAGACCTCAGGCCCGAGGTTATCAATGCCAGAGTCAGCGCTGACCGAAACGGGCGGGTTCAGGTGACGCCGATTTCTTCCTTGAACAACTCCATGAAACCCTTCAAGCGCTCATGCCGGATGCGCGCCAGACGTTGACCGGTGGTCGTCTGGAAGCCGTTCGCCAGGTGCAGCAGCTTGGTCTGGAAGTGATCGAGGCAGAAGCGCTTGTCGTCGTAGTCCCGCGCCTTCGCCTCCGGGTCATGCGGGTCGTACAAGCCGCTGCCCATGCGCCCGGCCGTGTAGAAAGTGCGGGCCACGCCCAGCAGGCCAAGGGAGTCGAGACGGTCGGCGTCCTGGACGATTTTCGCTTCGAGGGAGGTCGGGGTGATATTGGCGCTGAAGCTGTGAGCCTCGATGGCATGGACAATCGCGCTGATTTGATGGCGGGGCCACGCGAGATTACTCAACACGGCGGCGGCCTTTTGCGCCGCCAGTCGCGAGGCTTGCGACCGCAGGGGCGAGTTCTTCTCCACCGCCACGCAGTCATGCAGTAACACCGAGGCCAGCAACACCTCAAGATCGCCGCCTTCTTCGGCCTGCAACGTGCGCACGTTGTGCCACACGCGCTGCAAATGCGACAGATCGTGGGCGCCGTCCTCGGCAGGCTCCAGCGCGTGGGGCAGCAGTTGCTCCGCGAGGTGTTGCAGCGGGGCGAAAGCGTCGGTGGCCATAAGCATCCTTTCGATCATGCATGGTGAAATGTAGGGGGCAGGCCCTGCCACACAGGCCCTGTCGGGCAGGCTGCAGCTTACGTTTTGCTTTGCCATGTGACGAGCGCCGCGCGCCGACTTAGTATGGCGTTTTCAATCTTTGAACAAGGCCCGTCCATGACGATCGTAATCCGCCCGGCGACCCCCAGCGATGCCCCACAAATTCTCGGGTTCATCACTGAACTGGCTGACTTCGAACGCGCCCGCCACGAAGTCATCGCCAGCGTCGCCGATATCGAGCGCAGCCTGTTCAGCGAAGGCGCCACCGCCCATGGCCTGATCTGTCTGCGCGACGGCCTGCCCATCGGCTTCGCCGTGTTCTTCTTCAGCTATTCAACCTGGCTCGGCAGTAACTGCCTGTACCTCGAAGACCTCTACATCACCCCCGAACAGCGCGGTGGCGGCGCCGGTAAAACCTTGCTGCGTCACCTCGCCAAAATCGCCTGCGCCAATGACTGCGGACGGTTTGAGTGGAGCGTGCTGGACTGGAACACACCGGCTATCGACTTTTACAAGTCGCTGGGTGCGCAGCCGCAGGAAGAGTGGGTGCGCTATCGGATGGATGGGGCGGTGCTGCGCGAGTTTGCCGAGGGTAATTGATCCTCTTCAAACATCGCAGCCTTCGGCGGCTCCGGCATTGAGCGTGTAAACCCGCTCCTGTCGGTGCCGCCGAAGGCTGTGATCTTTTTTCTTCATCCCACAATATGGGAGAGATATTTATATATTGAGATTTGGCCATTGTCAGGTTTATAGTCCAGCTCACTCACTGCCAATAAACAAAAACAGGTGAAGCGATGCTGGCGCAATTGATCGCGCTCGACTGGGGGACAACCTCATTACGTGCTTACAAACTCGGCGCAGGCGGCCAGGTGCTCGAACAGCGTCCCCTGTCGGCGGGGATCATGCAGCTGCCGCGCACACCGCGAATCATCAACGGTCAAACCTGTACCGATGGTTTTGAACTGGCCTTCGACGAGGCCTGCGGTGACTGGCTCGACGCGCAGCCCGATTTGCCGGTGATTGCCTGCGGCATGGTCGGCAGCGCCCAGGGCTGGCGCGAAGCGGCTTACTGCGACACCCCGGCCAACGTGGCCAATCTCGGCAATTCCCTGCAAACCGTTCGCAGTCTTCGCGGTGTCGATGTGCACATCGTGCCGGGCGTGATTCAGCGTTCGCGCTTACCGAACGTGATGCGCGGTGAAGAAACCCAAGTGCTCGGCGTGCTGCAAAATCTGCCGGCCGAGGCGGGTGCTGATCTGCTGATCGGCCTGCCGGGCAGCCACTCGAAATGGGTCGAAGTGGCCAACGGTTGCATCGTCCATTTCGACACCTTCATGACCGGTGAAGTGTTCGCCGTGCTCAGCGAACACAGCATCCTTGGGCGCACCCAACAGCGCGGTGCGTCGTTTGATGGCGAGGCGTTCGACCGTGGCGTGCACGTGGCGCTGTCGACGGACGGCGAGATCGGTCCGTTATCGACGCTGTTCAGTGCCCGCAGCCTCGGGTTGACTGGCGAACTCAGCGCCAGCGCCCAACCGGATTACTTGTCCGGCCTGTTGATCGGCCATGAACTGTCGGCGCTGGCGTCGGTTCAGCGGCGTCGGCGCCACAGCGTTCATCTGCCATCGATCATTCTCATCGGCAATTCCCAACTCTGTGCCCGCTACAGCCGGGCCCTCGATGCCTGCGGTTTTACTCACGTGACGCTGGCCGAACAAGCCACCGAACGCGGGTTGTGGCAACTGGCGGTTGCCGCTGGGCTGATCGCACAAAATCCATCCCGTTAAACCTGACTGGAGGTCTGACATGCTCAAGCAAGCATTGGCGCAAAACGGTCTGATCGCGATCCTGCGCGGCGTGCGCCCGCCAGAGGCGACGGCCATCGGCGAAGTCCTGTACGCCGCCGGATTTCGCGTCATTGAAGTGCCGCTCAATTCCCCCGAACCGTACGACAGCATCCGTCTGCTGCGCAGTGCCTTGCCTGCCGATTGCCTGATCGGCGCGGGCACGGTGCTGACGCCGGAACAGGTCGAACAAGTGAAAGCCGCGGGTGGCCAAGTGATTGTCATGCCGCACAGCGATGCCAAGGTGTTGCGCGCAGCGAAAGCGGCGGGCCTGTATTTGTCGCCGGGTGTGGCGACGCCAACCGAAGCCTTCGCCGCGCTCGCCGAAGGCGCGGACGTGCTGAAGATGTTTCCGGCCGAGCAGATGGGACCGGCCGTGGTGAAAGCCTGGCTGGCGGTGCTGCCGGCCGGAACGATCCTGGCACCGGTCGGCGGCATCACACCGGACAACATGCAGGTGTTTATCGACGCGGGCGTCAAAGGTTTCGGCCTCGGCTCCGGGTTGTTCAAGCCGGGCATGTCGCCAGAGGAGGTGGCCGTCAACGCCAAGGCCTACGTCGCGGCATGGAACGCTCTGCGTTAAGACTTTCCGGCGCCGAGCGCCGCACCTGATATGAGAGGCAACCCATGAAAATCAGCAAACTCACCACTTTCATCGTTCCGCCGCGCTGGTGCTTCCTAAAGATCGAAACCGACGAAGGTGTGACCGGTTGGGGCGAGCCTGTGGTTGAAGGCCGCGCGCACACCGTGGCCGCTGCCGTTGAAGAGCTGTCCGATTACCTGATCGGCAAAGACCCGCGCAACATTGAAGACATCTGGACCGTGCTCTATCGCGGCGGCTTCTACCGGGGCGGCGCGATCCACATGAGTGCGCTGGCCGGTATCGATCAGGCGTTGTGGGACATCAAGGGCAAGGCCTTGGGCGTGTCGGTCAGCGATCTGCTGGGCGGTCAGGTGCGCGACAAGATTCGCGTGTATTCGTGGATCGGCGGTGACCGTCCGGCAGACACCGCGCGCGCGGCGAAAGAAGCGGTGGAGCGTGGTTTCACGGCGGTGAAAATGAACGGCACCGAAGAACTGCAATTCCTCGATTCTTTCGAGAAGGTCGACCTGGCGCTGGCCAACGTCGCAGCCGTGCGTGACGCGGTCGGCCCGAACGTCGGCATCGGCGTCGACTTCCATGGCCGGGTGCACAAGCCGATGGCCAAGGTACTGATGAAAGAACTCGACCCGTACAAACTGATGTTCATTGAAGAGCCGGTGCTCAGCGAAAACTACGAAGCGCTGAAAGAACTGGCGCCGCTGACCAGCACCCCGATTGCCCTCGGCGAGCGGCTGTTCTCGCGCTGGGACTTCAAGCGCGTGTTGAGCGAAGGTTACGTCGACATCATCCAGCCGGACGCCTCGCACGCCGGTGGCATCACCGAAACCCGCAAGATCGCCAACATGGCCGAAGCCTACGACGTGGCGCTGGCGCTGCATTGCCCGTTGGGGCCGATTGCCCTGGCGGCTTGCCTGCAACTGGACGCGGTTTGCTACAACGCGTTCATTCAGGAACAGAGCCTGGGCATTCACTACAACGAGAGCAACGACCTGCTCGATTACGTCAAGGATCCGCGGGTGTTCGATTACGACAAAGGCTTCGTGAAGATCCCGAACGGCCCCGGCCTGGGCATCGAGATCAACGAGGAATACGTCATCGAACGCGCGGCGGTCGGCCACCGCTGGCGCAACCCGATCTGGCGCCATGCCGATGGCAGTTTTGCCGAGTGGTGAGTGTTTGCTGAAACACAATCCCCCTGTGGGGGCGGGCTTGCTCGCGAAGGATGCCGGACATTCAACGATGATGTTGACTGTCAGACCGCTTTCGCGAGCAAGCCCGCTCCCACATTTGATCTTCATGAATAGGGGGGCTGAGTTGTAGTCGCAGCCATCGGGCGAACATAATGGCGCCCGTTCACTCGCTCAACGGTAAAGGCTGGATATGCAGGAAGACGCCGCAAAAATCGCCAAGGACGCCGCGCCGACCGGCACCCAGACCCTGCTACGTGGGCTGGGCGTGGTTCAGGCCGTGGCCAGTGGCGCCCGCGATCTCAAGGAAATCGCCCGGCTGATCGGCACCACGCGCAGCACCACTCATCGTCTGGCCAGTTGCCTGGTGGACGAGCGTTACCTGCGCGTCGTCCCGCAAATCGGTTATCTGTTGGGGCCGAAGCTGATCGAGCTGGGGTTCCAGGCGCGGGAAGAATTGCCGCTGGTGACCCTGGCCGGGCCTTACCTGGATGAGTTGTCGGCATTGACCGGCGACACCATTCACCTGGCGATCCGTGAAGGCGACGAGGTGCTTTATCTGCACAAGAATCCGGGGCGCAACGGCCCGGAAATGCGCTCGCGGGTCGGCCATCGCATGCCGTTGGCGCGCACCGGGATCGGCAAGGCGCTGATGCTCGATGATGCGCCGGAAGACTGGAAACGGCTGTACGAAGTCAGCCTGCCGGCCGGTGGGAAGAATCAGTTCTGGCCGCTGCACCCGGAGCAATCCTGGGAGCAGTTTCAGCAGCGCATGGTCGAGTACGTGGCCGGTGGCTACGCGTTTGATCTGGAGGACAACGAACCGTCGATCCGTTGCGTAGCGGCGCCAATCCGTGATGCCAGCAAGCGCATCGTCGCCGGTATCAGCATCGCCAGCACCGTGCCGTACATGCCGCTGGAAAAAATGGCCGAGCTGATTCCCCTGATCAAAGGGGTCACGGCTCGGCTCTCGGCGGAACTGGGCGCGAAGGTCTGATCAGACTTTCAGCGGTTGTGTGGAACGGTTGTTGCGCTGTCTGCACGATCCGCTGGAATGCCAGATCATTGGGCCCGGCCCGTTTGCGCGAATTGTTGTTCTTGGCTCAGCAGTTATTGATGTCGCAAGGGTTGGGCGTGGCTCAGGTGGCGCACCGGGTCGCCTGAGCAATCGTTTGACCCTGTGGGAATTGTGGTGTGACTTGAATGGCGGGCAACAAAAAGGCCCCCATTCGGGAGCCTTGATGTTCAGGCGTTCGGCTTACATGTTCGGGTAAGTCGGGCCGCCAGCACCTTCCGGTGCCACCCAGGTAATGTTCTGCGCAGGGTCCTTGATGTCGCAGGTCTTGCAGTGAACGCAGTTCTGGGCGTTGATCTGGAAGCGCTTCTCGCCGTCTTCCTTGGTCACCACTTCGTACACGCCGGCCGGGCAGTAACGCTGGGCAGGCTCATCGTACAGCGGCAGGTTTTTGCTGATCGGGATGCTCGGGTCGGTCAGCTTCAGGTGGCACGGCTGTTCTTCTTCGTGGTTGGTACCGGAGATGAACACCGAGCTGAGTTTGTCGAAGCTGAGCTTGCCGTCCGGTTTCGGGTAGTCGATCTTCTTGCAGTCGGCCGCGAGTTTGAGGCAAGCGTAATCCGGTTTGGTGTCGTGCAGGGTGAACGGCAGTTTGCCGCCGAAGATGTTCTGATCGAGCCAGTTGAAACCACCGCCGACGATAGCGCCGAACTTGTGGATCGCCGGGCCGAAGTTGCGGCTGGCAAACAGTTCGTCGTAGAGCCAGCTCTTCTTGAAGGCGTCGACGTAAGTGGTCAGCTCTTCAGTGCCGTCTTTTTCGGCAAACAACGCCTCGGCCACGGATTCAGCGGCGAGCATGCCGGACTTCATCGCGGTGTGGCTGCCTTTGATCTTGGCAAAGTTCAGGGTGCCGAGGTCGCAACCGATCAGTGCGCCGCCCTTGAACACCATTTTTGGCAGCGAGTTCAGGCCACCCTTGCAGATCGCGCGAGCGCCGTAACTGATGCGCTTGCCACCTTCCAGATACTGCTTGAGCACCGGGTGATGCTTGAGGCGCTGGAACTCGTCGAATGGCGACAGGTAGGTGTTGCTGTAGGAAAGATCGACGATCAGGCCGACGACCACCTGGTTGTTTTCCAGGTGATAGAGGAACGAGCCGCCGGTGTTCTCGGTGCCCATGATGTCCAGCGGCCAGCCGGCGGTGTGCACCACCAGGCCTGGCTGATGCTTGGCCGGGTCGATTTCCCAGATTTCTTTCAGGCCGATGCCGTAGTGCTGGGCGTCGGCGTCGCTGTCGAGGTTGAAGCGCTTGATCAACTGTTTGCCAATGTGGCCACGGCAGCCTTCGGCGAACAGCGTGTACTTGCCACGCAGCTCCATGCCTGGGGTGTACAGGCCTTCCTTCGGGTGACCTTCGCGGTCGACGCCCAGATCACCGGTGATGATCCCGCGCACCACGCCGTTCTCGTCGATCAGCGCTTCCTGAGCGGCGAAGCCCGGGTAGATTTCCACGCCCAGGTTCTCGGCCTGCTGCGCCAGCCAGCGGCACAGGTTGCCGAGGGAGATGATGTAGTTGCCTTCGTTGTGCATGGTCTTGGGCACAAAGAGGTCGGGGATTTTCTGCGCGCTTTCGGCGTTTTTCAGGACGAAGATGTCGTCGCGAGTGACCGGCGTGTTCAACGGGGCGCCGAGTTCCTTCCAGTCCGGGAACAATTCGTTCAGGGCACGTGGTTCGAACACGGCACCAGACAGGATGTGAGCACCGACTTCGGAGCCTTTTTCGACCACGCAGACGCTGATTTCCTTACCGGCTTCAGCAGCCTTCTGTTTCAAGCGGCAAGCGGCGGAAAGACCCGCGGGGCCGGCACCGACGATGACCACGTCGAATTCCATGTATTCGCGTTCCACAGGTTATCTCCTACTCAAGGCTCAACAGTTTTTTTTCTAATTGGAGGTTTGGTGTCATCCATGAATTCCTGCGCGCGCGCAGAACGGGACAATCGATCGACCACCTTTCTCTCTGGGTGGCGCATTATATCTACACCACTCCTAGCGTCCAATACAAACGTTTGTTTGAATTGGCTCAAAGCCAGAGAAATCAAAGTCACGCGGCTTATGAACGGCCATTTTGGCGTATTGACCCGAATAGGTGTTCCGGTCAAGATACGGTCGGTTTTGCGCTCGCCGTAGGCTGACTGTTGGTATCAAGAGCACCTCTAAAGACAGGGCGATGGCCGGACAAGGTGATGCGCAGCGCAGGTTTGGCGCGCAGTTTACACGCCGCGATAATGAATGACTCGTCGGTCACCACTGACGAACGGTCATCCACCTCGTGAACGAGTTCCACCTGCTTCAGTTGCCAGCGTTTTTAGAGGTGCCCTTGCGCCGATGAGCGTCAAACCACCAGGTTCGCCTAGGCGACTTTCTTTTCACCGGAGAGTAACGAGGAATCCATGAAGGTTCTTGTAGCTGTCAAACGCGTTGTGGATTACAACGTCAAGGTTCGCGTCAAGGCGGACAATTCCGGCGTCGACCTCGCTAACGTGAAGATGTCGATGAACCCATTCTGCGAAATCGCCGTGGAAGAAGCCGTACGCCTGAAAGAGAAAGGTGTTGCGACTGAAATCGTCGTCGTTTCCGTCGGCCCGTCCACCGCTCAAGAGCAACTGCGCACTGCGCTGGCTCTGGGTGCCGACCGCGCGATCCTCGTCGAATCCGCTGAAGATCTGACGTCACTGGCCGTTGCCAAACTGTTGAAAGCTGTTGTCGACAAGGAACAGCCGCAACTGGTGATCCTTGGCAAACAAGCCATCGACAGCGACAACAACCAGACTGGCCAGATGCTCGCGGCATTGAGCGGTTACGGTCAGGGCACCTTCGCTTCGAAAGTCGAAGTGTCCGGCGACACCGTTGCCGTGACCCGCGAAATCGACGGCGGCGCGCAGACCGTTTCCTTGAAACTGCCTGCGATCGTCACCACCGACCTTCGTTTGAACGAGCCGCGTTATGCGTCCCTGCCAAACATCATGAAAGCCAAGAAGAAGCCTCTCGAAGTGCTGACTCCGGATGCTTTGGGCGTTTCCACCGCCTCTACCTACAAGACCGTGAAAGTCGAAGCGCCGGCTGCTCGCAGCGCGGGCATCAAGGTCAAGTCGGTGGCTGAACTGGTCGAGAAACTGAAAAACGAAGCGAAGGTAATCTAATCATGACTATCTTGGTAATCGCCGAACACGACAACAAGGTTGTGGCCCCGGCCACCCTGAACACCGTGGCTGCCGCCGCCAAAATCGGTGGCGACGTCCACGTTCTGGTCGCTGGCCAAAACGTTGGCGCCGTGGCTGAAGCTGCAGCGAAAATCGCTGGCGTGGCAAAAGTGCTGGTGGCCGACAACGCCGCCTACGCTCACCAGTTGCCGGAAAACATTGCTCCGCTGGTCGCCGAGCTTGGCGCTGGCTACAGCCACATCCTGGCCGCCGCGACTTCCAACGGCAAAAACATCCTGCCGCGCGTTGCCGCTCAGCTGGACGTTGACCAGATCTCCGAGATTATCTCGGTCGAAAGCGCAGACACCTTCAAGCGCCCGATCTACGCCGGTAACGCCATCGCGACGGTTCAGTCCAACGCTTCGGTGAAAGTCATCACCGTGCGTGCCACCGGTTTCGACCCGGTTGCCGCTGAAGGTGGCTCGGCCGCCGTTGAAGCCGTTGCCGCTGCTCACGACGCTGGCACTTCGAGCTTCGTTGGTGAAGCACTGGCCAAGTCCGATCGTCCGGAACTGACCGCTGCCAAAATCGTCGTTTCCGGCGGTCGCGGCATGCAGAACGGCGACAACTTCAAACACCTGTACGCTCTGGCTGACAAGCTGGGCGCTGCTGTCGGTGCTTCCCGCGCCGCGGTCGACGCAGGTTTCGTACCCAACGACATGCAGGTCGGTCAGACCGGCAAGATCGTTGCTCCACAGCGACACGCGGTCGATTCCATCCGCACCCGCTGCTCATTCGAGATCAGGCGCAGGAGAAACCATTTCTGTTTCTGGCCGATGCACAGCGGTTGGCTGTGGGTGCGGACCAGACGTTGCGGCAAACGATAGCGCAACCAGCCCCGGGTGCAGGCGAGAATTTCAACATCTTCGCGCTCCAGACCCACTTCTTCGTTCAACTCGCGGTACAAGGCGTCTTCCGGCGTCTCCTGAGGGTTGATCCCACCCTGTGGAAACTGCCAGGCATCTTGATTGATACGGCGAGCCCATAGCACCTGTCCGGCATCATTCGTGAGAATGATCCCGACATTGGGGCGGAAACCATCGGGGTCGATCACGGCAACAACCTCGCAAACGCATGTCGGCGCATTGTTCCACAAAGGTTGTGAAAGCAGCAACGCGCCGACCGACCTTATGTGCACTCTTATGAAAAGTCCGTATTCTGGGCGCCTTTCTACTGACTTTTCAGCGAGTAACTGCAATGCGGCTGGCTTTATTCGACCTGGACAACACCCTTTTGGGCGGCGACAGCGACCACGCTTGGGGCGATTACCTGTGTGAACGTGGCTTCCTCGACGCCGTGGCCTACAAGGCACGCAACGATGAGTTCTACCAGGACTACCTGGCCGGCACCCTGGATAACGCCGCGTACCTGAATTTCTGCCTGGAAGTCCTTGGCCGCACCGAGATGGCCACGCTGGAGCAATGGCACCGCGACTACATGCGCGATTGCATCGAGCCGATGATGCTGCCCCAGGCAATCGAGTTGCTGGCCAAGCACCGCGCGGCCGGCGACAAACTGGTGATCATCACCGCCACCAACCGTTTCGTGACCGGCCCGATTGCCGAGCGCCTGGGGGTTGAAACCCTGATCGCCACCGAATGCGAAATGGTCGACGGCCGCTACACCGGGCGCAGCACCGACGTGCCGTGCTTCCGTGAAGGCAAGGTGACGCGGCTGAATCGCTGGCTGGAAGAGACCGGGTATTCGTTGCAAGACAGCTATTTCTATAGCGACTCGATGAATGACTTGCCGTTGCTGGAACAGGTGACGAATCCGGTGGCGGTTGATCCTGATCCGAACTTGCGTGCCGAAGCGGTGAAGCGTGGGTGGCCGGTGATGTCGCTGCGTGGCTGAAATCGCCTTCGCGAGCAAGCCCGCTCCCACAGGTTTTGTGCAGGGCCACAGTGATGGCGACCACCACAAATCCCCCTGTGGGAGCGGGCTTGCTCGCGAAGGGACCAACCGGCTCCCAAGCCTTACACCGGCTTGGCGCCCATCAACCCGGCAATCGCGATAAAACAGACAAAGCTGAACAACGCCAAGGCAAAGGTGAACTTACCCACGCTGCCCGGCGCCTTGCGCAGTTTGTTCAACCGCACCAGCAGCCAGAACCAGCCCAGCGCCGCGACGGTGTACAGCACGCTCGACGCCAGCAACCAGGTCTGCCCCAGCGGCCAACCCACCAGATGCACCATCCACCAACCGGTAAACGGCATGCTCAGCAACGCCAGGCCCATCAGCAGCCAGACGAACACCCGTGGCCGCTGCAGCGTGCGTGCCGCAGCAGTCGCATCGCCACCGCGCCGCGTTTGCCACACCCATATCCCCAGGCCCAGCGCACAGCCCAACAAGATTGCCGTCGCCGCGGTGTGCGCCATTTTCAGGGCAGTTAACGTTTCCATTGTTCGACTTCCTTATGTCCTGCCCATCAGCGTAGCCGCTCAGCCGAGAAACAACTGATAGGCCGGGTTGTCGCTTTCGTCCCAGTACGGGTAACCGATTTCTTCCAGCGCCGCCGGCACCAGATGGCGCTCGTCGTGCGGCACTTGCAAGCCCGCGACCACCCGGCCGTCCGCCGCGCCGTGGTTGCGGTAGTGGAACATCGAGATGTTCCAGCGCCCGCCTAGCTTATTAAGGAAGTTGAACAGCGCACCCGGCCGCTCCGGGAACTCGAAGCGCAACACCACTTCATCGACGACCTGGGCCGCGCGGCCACCGACCATGTGGCGAATGTGCAGCTTGGCCAGTTCGTTGTCGGTCAGGTCCAGCACCGGAAAACCTTGCTCGGTGAGGCTGGCGAGCAGGGCACTGCGGGGGTCGTTGTCGGGGTGCGTCTGCACGCCGACAAAGATGTGCGCTTCGCTGCCGGTGTTGTAGCGGTAGTTGAATTCGGTGATCTGACGCTTGCCGATGGCTTCGCAGAACGCCTTGAAGCTGCCCGGTTTCTCGGGGATGGTCACCGCGATGATCGCCTCGCGGCCCTCGCCCAGTTCGGCGCGTTCGGCGACATGGCGCAAGCGGTCAAAGTTGACGTTGGCGCCGGAGTCGATGGCGACGAAGGTGTGGCCGCTGACGCCATTCTGTTCGACGTACTTCTTGATCCCGGCCACGCCCAAGGCGCCGGCGGGCTCAGTGATCGAGCGGGTATCGTCGTAGATATCCTTGATCGCCGCGCAGATCTCGTCGGTGCTGACGGTGATCACGTCATCGACGTAGTGTTTGCAGATGTCGAAGGTGTGCTGGCCGATCTGCGCCACGGCGACGCCATCGGCGAAGATGCCCACGGTCGGCAGAACCACGCGCTCGCCGGCGGCCATGGCGGCTTGCAGGCAGTTGGAGTCGTCCGGTTCGACGCCGATGATTTTGATTTCCGGGCGCAAGTACTTCACGTAAGCCGCAATGCCGGCGATCAGCCCGCCGCCGCCCACTGGAACGAAGATCGCATCCAGACGCCCCGGATGCTGGCGCAGAATCTCCATCGCCACGGTGCCCTGCCCGGCAATGGTGTGGGGATCGTCGTACGGGTGGATGTAGACGTAGCCTTTTTCGTCGACCAGTTTCAGCGAGTAGGCCAGGGCTTCCGGGAACGAATCACCGTGCAGCACCACTTTGCCGCCGCGCGAGCGCACGCCTTCGACTTTGATTTCCGGGGTGGTCTTGGGCATGACGATGGTGGCTTTCACGCCCAGCACTTTTGCTGCCAGGGCCAGGCCCTGCGCGTGGTTGCCGGCAGATGCGGTGACGACGCCGCGAGCGCGCTCTTCATCGGTCAGTTGCGTGAGCTTGTTGTAAGCGCCACGAATCTTGAACGAGAACACCGGCTGCAAGTCTTCGCGCTTGAGCCAAATGTTATTGCCCAGCCGCTCGGAGAGCTGGCGAGCAGTCTGCAACGGGGTTTCTACGGCAACGTCATAAACGCGCGAGGTGAGGATCTTTTTGACGTACTGTTCGAGCATCGGAAAGCATCACTGAGCGGGTTGGGCAGGGCCAAGGAGTCTAACCCGGCTTTCGGGCGGGCGACCACACTAAACAGGTGGTTTTAGCCGCCCACAGACACTTGAGATCCATCGTGGTGAGGGGGCTTGCCCCCGTTGGAGTGCGCAGCGCTCCCCAGCATTCTTCCAGACACCGCGAATTCGCCCCGCAGGCAGCGGAGATCCATCGTGGCGAGGGGGCTTGCCCCCGTTGGAGTGCGCAGCGCTCCCCAGCATTCTTCCAGACACCGCGAATTCGCAGGTTTTGCGACTGCTTCGCAGCCGAACGGGGGCAAGCCCCCTCACCACAAAGGTCTGTGTACTCCATCAGCCAATCGGGCAATGACCTTCCCTGCACCGAAGCCTATAATGCCGGCCTTTCCGTTTCTCCCTTGCCCGCTTTCGGAGCCCGCATGACTCAGGATCAACTCAAACAGGCAGTGGCTCAGGCCGCCGTCGACTTCATCCTCCCGAAACTCGACGACAAGAGCATCGTCGGGGTCGGCACCGGCTCCACCGCCAACTGCTTCATCGATGCACTGGCCAAGCACAAAGGCGCATTCGATGGCGCGGTCGCCAGCTCCGAAGCCACCGCCGCCCGCCTCAAGGGCCACGGCATTCCGGTGTATGAGCTGAATACCGTCAGCGACCTGGAGTTCTACGTCGACGGCGCCGATGAGAGCGACGAACACCTGAACCTGATCAAGGGCGGCGGCGCCGCCCTGACCCGCGAGAAAATTGTCGCGGCCGTGGCCAAGACGTTCATCTGCATCGCCGACGGCAGCAAACTGGTGCCGGTGCTCGGCGCGTTTCCGCTGCCGGTCGAAGTGATCCCGATGGCCCGCAGCCACGTGGCCCGCGAGCTGCTGAAGCTGGGCGGCGACCCGGTTTACCGTGAAGGCGTGTTGACCGACAACGGCAACATCATCCTCGACGTGTTCAACATGCAGATCACCAACCCGGTTGAGCTGGAAACGCAGATCAACGCGATTGTCGGCGTGGTCACCAACGGTTTGTTTGCGGCGCGTCCGGCGGATTTGTTGTTGCTGGGCACCAGTGAAGGCGTGAAAACCCTGCGCGCTCAGTAAATCCGGCACGCCGGTAAACCTGTGGGAGCGGGCTTGCTCGCGAAGGCGGTGTGTCAGTTGATCGAGATGTCGACTGACACATCGCCTTCGCGAGCAAGCCCGCTCCCACAGTGGTTTTAGGGTGCTGCTTAGGGTTGCGCTGGTTTTTTGAAGACGTAGAACAGGTTGGGTTCGCTGACGAGGTACATCGTGCCATCGTCATCCATGGCGATGCCTTCCGCTTGCGGCACAGTCTTCTGCAAGCCCTGACGCCCCTTGTTCAGTGACATCGTGCTCAGCGGTCGCCCGTCCACATCCAGTTCCAGAATCAGTCGCGACTCGTCGGACAGCGCCAGCAGATGGCCGCTACGCTCGTCGTATTGCAGGCTCGACAGGTCGCGCACAAACATCCCGGCATCACGTTTCGGGTTGTTGACCACGTGCACCGCGTAGGATTTTTCCGGGTTGTAATGCGGGAAACCCTGCACTTCATAAATCAGCATCGGGTCGCGTTCCTTGGCGACAAACAGGCGCTTGCCCACCGAATCGTAAGCCAGCCCCTCGAAACCGGTATTGCCGTTCATGTGCACGCCCAAGGTGATCTGCTCGGCATCCGCTGCGTCGAGGAACGTGGTGCCCTCCTCCAGATGAATCTTGATCAGCCGCTGCTGGCTCTCATCGGTGAGCACATAGGTGTCGGCGCTGATGAACTCCACGGCTTCCGGGTCGCCGAAGCCCACCAGCGCGATGCGGCGAATAATCCGCCCATCCAGCGACAGCTCGATCATCTCGGAGTTTTTATTGGTGACGGTGAACAGGCTTTTGCGTACGGGATCGAAGGTCAGCGCCGAGACATCGTCGTTCAGGCCTTCAATCACCCGCGCCTCGACGTCTACCCGATACTGGTCCAGACCGATGGATTGTTCATTCGCAGGCGTCCACAACGCGTGCACGTTGAACCAGGCCCGCTCGAACAGGCGCATGTATTGGCCGATCGCGACCAGCACGATCAGGGCAATCACGGCCAGGATCAAAATCAGGGGTTTGGGGCGGGCAAATCGGCGCATTCAGGCGAGCTCGGAAACAAAACAGGCGGATGAAATATCACGCCTGTATGAATTCAAGCTTAATGGCCAGTGGCCTTGGACCACAACAGCGGGTTTTCCAGCGGCTACTTCTGTTTTTCAAAGCGGTAGAACAGGTTTGGTTCGCTGACCATGTACAGCGTGCCCGCCTCGTCCATGGTCACGCCTTCGGCACGCGGGATGGTTTTCTTCAGGCCGTTGAAGCCACCGAGCAAGGTCATGAAGCTGACCTGCTCGCCCTTCTCGTCCAGCTCCAGCAGCAAGTGCGAATCGGCGGACAGCACCAGCGTATGGCCGGTGCGCGGGTCGATGGCCAGGGCCGAGAGGTTGCGGATGTCGAGTTCGTCATTGGCCAGCTTCTGCTTGTCGCCCGTGAGAATCTCGCTGCCGTCGCTTTTCCAGCTGAACAGCGCCGGCGGCCGCTCTTCGCCCAGCAGGATTTGCTGACGGCGCGGGTCATAGGCGACGGCTTCGAAGGCCTTGTTCTGGTTTTTCGAAGGACCCAGGTCATATTTCGGGAAGTCGTCGCGGTTCAGCTCGCGCGTCGTGGCGTCGACCTTGACCATGGAGAGCATGTGTTCGCGCTCGTCGACGATGGCCAGCAGGCCATTGCCCATCACCGTCACGCCTTCCGGGTTGCTCCAGCCCACCAACGGTATCTTGCGCAGCACGTCACCCTGCAAGGTCAGCTCGACCAGGAACGGGTTTTTACCCATCACCGAAAACAGGGTTTTGGTCTGCGGATCGTAGGCCAGGTCCGAGGCTTCATCCTTTTCCATGCCCGGCAACAGTTTGGCGTCGATCACCGCGCGGTAATCCGGCAGCCAGATGCTGGCCTGGCGCTCGCTCGGACTTTCAAATCGTTCACGCAACCACAGCGCACCGCGATCGTCCCAATGCATCGCAAAGGCCACGCCATAGGCGACCACTGCAACCAGCAACAGCCAGGAATACCAACGCAGGGCAAAGCGCGAGCGGCGGGCAGTTTGAAGCTTGGGCAGAGGTGGGGTGGCCATCAAG
>NZ_JBNNWE010000093.1:0-23916 GCF_050280905.1 Pseudomonas sp. NPDC086278 | reverse complement strand
GGCGATCATCGGGCCGAGCGGCTCGGGTAAAACCACGTTTCTGCGTTGCCTGAATTTTCTGGAGGAACCTACCAGCGGCCGGATCAAGGTCGGTGCCATGCCCAGGGACTGTGCCCAATCCGGCAGTGCGGTGTAGTGCAGGTGGTGCGGACCGGCCCAGATGTACAGGGTGATCAGTGCCCAGAAGTGCACGATGGACAGGCGATAGGAGTAGATCGGACGCTCGGCCTGTTTCGGAACGAAGTAATACATCATCCCCAGGAAGCCGGTGGTCAGGAAGAAACCCACCGCGTTGTGGCCGTACCACCATTGGATCATCGCGTCCGTCGCACCCGAGTAGGCCGAGTAGGACTTGAACAGGCTGACCGGCAGCGACATGTGGTTGACGATGTGCAGCATCGCCGTCACGACGATGAAGGCACCGTAGAACCAGTTGCCGACATAGATGTGCTTGGTCTTGCGCTTGACGATGGTGCCGAAGAACACCAGACCGTAAACGACCCAGACAACGGCCAGCAGAATAGCCAGTGGCCATTCCAGTTCGGCGTATTCCTTGGTGGTGGTGTAACCCAGCGGCAAGGTGACGATTGCGCCGATGATCACCGCTTGCCAACCCCAGAAGTGGAAGGCCGCGAGGCTGTCGGAAATCAGTCGCGTTTGGCAGGTTCGCTGCACGACGTAATAAGAAGTGGCAAACAGTGCACATCCACCGAAGGCGAAAATCACCAGGTTGGTGTGCAACGGGCGTAAGCGTCCAAAAGTCGTCCACGGCAGACCGAAGTTCAATTCCGGCCATACGAGCTGTGAGGCGATGAAGACACCGAGCCCCATGCCAAGGATCCCCCAGACCACCGTCATGATGGCGAACTGGCGGACTACCTTATAGTTATAAGCAGTCGGACTGATTGCTGTGCTCATTCTAAGGTTCCACGGTTTGGGTGTTTTATTAGGAGTAAAAATCGGCCGCAAGTATGGAGAAAGCAGGGGGTCATTGCAACGCGCCATGACCTGGGTCAATGCTTTCAAAAGCTGATTCTGCGGCCTTTCCATGCGCCGCGTAAGGTCAAAATTGCCCATGGACAAAATGTCGCAGCGGAAGAAAAAGGCGAGGGGTACAGGTCAGTTGTAACGGAGTGTGTTGAAACGCAACGATACGGTGACCGATGGCAACCGGCACGACAGCCGGTATCTACCAGCCTTTGCGGCTTGTCATCGAACAGATTCGTCGAACACATCGGCTAATGTCGACCCGGAACCGGTGCTTTACCAGTCCGCATCGAGCAAGCGTAGACCCGAATCCGGGGAACTGGAAGGGGGACTGTTTGAGGGTGCGACAATGGGTCGCAAAGAGGTAGGGAACTGCCGCATCCGGGAGGATGCGGCGGTGGGGCGGTCAAGAACTATTGGTTGTTGCCTTCTGCCTGCAATCGCTCGGTGCCGGCGCCGTGGGACAAGCTGTAAACGTAGGCGGCCAGCAGTTGCACTTTGTCATTGCCGAGCAGTTCGTTCTGCGCCGGCATATGGCCCTGGCGGCCATGGCGAATGGTTTGTTGCAGCTGCGCCAGGCTGGTGCCGTAGATGAAACCGGCCGGGTGCGTCAGGTTCGGCGCGCCCATCGCTTGAGTGCCCTGGCCGTTTGCGCCATGGCAGGCGACACAGGTGGTGCTGAACGCTTGCTGGCCAGCTTGCAGGTCCGCCGTGCTGTCGGCCGGTAATGGCAGGCCGGCGAGGTCGTGACGGACATACGCCGCGACGTTCTTCACGCCGGCCTCACCAAGGATTTCACCCCAGGCCGGCATCGCGGCGATGCGCCCGCCCATGATCGTGGTTTTGATCATGTCGGCATCGCCGCCCCAGCGCCACTCGTTGTCGGCCAGGTTCGGGAAGCCGAAAGCGCCCTTGGCGTCCGAGCCGTGGCACACCGAGCAATTGGAGGCAAACAGGCGGCCGCCCATTTTCAGCGCTTGCGGGTCCTTGGCCACTTCTTCCACCGGCATGGCGGCGAATTTGGCGAAGATCGGTCCGAACTTGGCGTCGGCCTTGTTCATCTCCTTTTCCCATTCATGAACGCCGGTCCAGCCGTCCTCGTAACCCGGCAGGATGCCTTTCCAGTTGCCCAGGCCCGGATAAAGGATCAGGTAACCGACGGCAAACACCAGCGTGCCGGCGAACAGCATGAACCACCATTGCGGCAGCGGGTTGTCGTACTCCTCGATGCCGTCGAAGCTGTGGCCCATGGTCTGGTCGACGCTGCCCTTGGTTTCGCCCTTGCGGGTGCCGATCAACAGCCAGGTCAGGCCGATCAGGCTGCCGAGGGTCAGTACGCAGATCCACGTACTCCAGAAGGTGGTCATGGCCGGGTACTCCTTGTTTCAGGTTCTTGAGTGGTGGCGTCGTCGGGTAGCGGCTCATCGGCGAATGGCAGCAAACGCGCTTCGGCGAATTGCGGGTTGCGCTTGCTGTTGAATACCCACAATGCCAGGCCGACGAAGGCCACAAACACCACGACCGTGCCCAGGCCGCGGATCATTCCACTGCTGATTTCAAAGGGCATGGCTCACCTCTTGCTCTTGATGGCAGTGCCGAGCACTTGCAGGTAGGCGACCAAGGCGTCCATTTCGGTCTTGCCCTTGAGCGAGGCAGTTGCGCCGGCGATGTCGTCGTCGGTGTACGGCACGCCCAGGGTGCGCATGGCGCGGAGCTTGGTTTCGGTGTGGCTGCTGTCGAGTGCGTTGGCGACCAGCCATGGATAGCCGGGCATTTTCGATTCCGGCACCACGTTGCGCGGGTTGTACAAGTGCGCGCGGTGCCAGTCTTCCGAGTAGCGACCGCCAACCCGTGCCAGGTCCGGCCCGGTGCGTTTCGAGCCCCACAGGAACGGGTGATCCCAGACGCTTTCCCCGGCGACCGAGTAGTGGCCGTAGCGTTCGGTCTCGGCGCGAAACGGCCGGATCATCTGCGAGTGGCAACCGACGCAGCCTTCACGGATATAGATGTCGCGACCTTCCAGTTGCAGCGCGGTGTAGGGCTTCATGCCTTCCACCGGTTTATTGGTCACGTCCTGGAAGAACAGCGGGACGATCTGGGTCAGACCGCCGATGCTCACGGCCAGGACCATCAGCAACAGCAACAGGCCGACGTTTTTCTCGATTGTTTCGTGTTTCATGGCGGACTCCTCAAGCCATCTGCGCGGCAGCGGCGGCTTCGGCAGGCTGCGAGGCCCGCACGGTGCGCCAGGTGTTGTAGGCCATCAGCAACATGCCGCTGAAGAAGATCGCACCGCCGACCAGGCGCACGACGAAGCCTGGGTGGCTGGCCACCAGGGTTTCGACGAACGAGTAGGTGAGGGTGCCGTCGTCGTTGATTGCGCGCCACATCAGACCCTGGGTGATGCCGTTGACCCACATCGAGGCGATGTACAGCACGGTGCCGATGGTCGCGAGCCAGAAGTGCGTGTTGATCAGACCGATGCTGTACATCTGCGGGCGACCGAACAGTTTCGGGATCATGTGGTAGATCGCGCCGATGGAGATCATCGCTACCCAGCCCAAAGCGCCGGCGTGAACGTGCCCAATGGTCCAGTCGGTGTAGTGGGAGAGGGCGTTCACGGTCTTGATCGCCATCATCGGCCCTTCGAAGGTCGACATGCCGTAGAACGCCAGCGAGACCACGAGGAAACGCAGGATCGGGTCGCTGCGCAACTTATGCCAGGCACCGGACAAGGTCATCATGCCGTTGATCATCCCGCCCCAGCTCGGCGCGAGCAGGATCAACGACATCACCATGCCCAGCGACTGCGCCCAGTCCGGCAGTGCGGTGTAGTGCAAATGGTGCGGACCGGCCCAGATGTACAGGGTGATCAGCGCCCAGAAATGCACGATCGACAAGCGATAGGAATACACCGGACGCTCGGCCTGCTTCGGCACGAAGTAGTACATCATCCCGAGGAAACCGGCGGTGAGGAAAAAGCCCACGGCGTTATGGCCGTACCACCACTGGACCATGGCATCGGTCGCGCCGGAGTACAGCGAGTAGGACTTGGTGAAACTGACCGGCAACTCAAGGTTGTTGACGATGTGCAGAATCGCCACGGTGATGATGAACGCCCCGAAGAACCAGTTGCCGACGTAGATATGTTTGGTCTTGCGCTTGGCCAGCGTGCCGAAAAACACGATGGCGTAAGCGACCCAGACAATGGTGATCAGGATGTCGATCGGCCATTCCAGCTCGGCGTATTCCTTGGAACTGGTGTAGCCCAGTGGCAGGCTGATCGCCGCCAGGACGATCACCAATTGCCAGCCCCAGAAGCAGAACTGGGCGATTTTCGGTGCAAACAATTGGGTCTGGCAGGTGCGCTGCACGGAATAGAACGAACTGGCAAACAGGGCGCAACCGCCGAAGGCGAAGATCACCGCGTTGGTGTGCAGCGGGCGCAACCGGCCGAAACTGGTCCACGGCAAATTGAAGTTGAGTTCGGGCCAGACCAATTGAGCGGCGAGAAAAACCCCGAGGCCCATACCGACGATGCCCCACACCACCGTCATAATGGCGAATTGGCGGACCACCTTGTAGTTGTAGGCGGTACTGATAGAAGTGTTCATGGTTCCCCATCCACGGTTCAGCCGAAGTGAAGGCCGGTCTTTGCGCGTACGCCGCGAGGCAGACGCTTCCTTCGACTGGAGTTATAGGCAGACTAAAAGCGAGGCAAGCATGGACAAACAGCACAGGGCCAGTATTGACGGGGATCAATGGGCGCAGTGTGTGGCGGATCAAGGATGGCTTTGGAATGCCGCTTCGACGCCTGCCGCGACGACGCTGATTCTCGCCCACGGCGCCGGCGCGCCAATGGACAGCGGCTGGATGAACGACATGGCTGCACGCCTCGCCGATCAAGGCGTCAACGTCTTGCGCTTCGAGTTTCCGTACATGGCGCAACGGCGTGTGGATGGCGGTAAACGACCACCGAACCCGGCCCCGAAACTGCTGGAGTGCTGGCACGAGGTGTATGCCGTGGTGCGACGCCATGTCACTGGGCGCCTGGCCATTGGCGGCAAGTCCATGGGCGGGCGGATGGCAAGTTTGTTGGCGAACGAATTGGCGGCGGATGCGTTGGTGTGCCTGGGGTATCCGTTTTATGCCGTCGGTAAACCGCAAAAGCCTCGGGTCGAGCATCTGGCCGGGCTGAAGACGCGGACGTTGATCGTGCAGGGCGAGCGGGATGCATTGGGCAATCGGGAGGCGGTCGAGGGATATGTCTTGTCGCCGAGTGTCGAAGTGTTCTGGCTGGTCGCGGGGGATCACGATTTGAAGCCATTGAAGGCTTCGGGGTTTACCCATGAGCAGCATTTGGCGGCTGCGGCGCACAAGGTTGCTTCATTCCTGCTGTGAGATTTGCGGTGTCAGTCCCGGCCTCTTCGCGGGCAAGCCCGCTCCCACAGTGGTCTGTGGTGTGGTTTGAATTTTGTGAACAATACAAAATCCTGTGGGAGCGGGCTTGCCCGCGAAGAGGCCGGTTCTGGCGACACACCTTTCAGCCGGGCAATAAAAAACCCGGAAGCCTTCACCGTCCGGGTTTTTTCATTCCAGCATCAATCAGCGGTTAAACCGCTCCACTAACGAATACTGGGTATTCGCGGTTCTGGTCAGCTCTTCACTCAACAGCGCCGAGTTCTGTGCCTGTTCCGAGGTCTGGTCCGCCAGCTGCGAAATGTTGCTGATATTACGGCTGATTTCCTCGGCCACGGCCGTTTGCTCTTCCGTCGCCGCCGCGATCTGCGTGGTCATGTCAGTGATGTTAGCCACCGCTTCGCTGATGCCGACCAGCGCCTGATCCGCTTCCAGTACCCGCGCCACGCCTTCTTCCGCCTGACGATGCCCGGCTTCCATGGTTTGCACCGCGGTGCTGGCAGTCTGTTGCAGCTTGGCGATCAGTGCGTGAATCTGCCCGGTGGATTCGCTGGTGCGTTGCGCCAGTTGCCGCACTTCGTCGGCCACCACCGCAAACCCGCGCCCCATCTCCCCGGCACGTGCCGCTTCGATGGCAGCGTTCAAGGCCAGCAGGTTGGTCTGGTCGGCGATGCCTTTGATCACATCGACCACGCCGCCGATTTCGTCGCTGTCCTTGGCCAGTTGAGTCACGGTCAGGCCGGTTTCGCCGACCACCACCGACAGGCGCTGAATGGCTTCGCGGGTTTCACCGGCAATGTCGCGACCGCGACCGGTCAGGCGATTGGCTTCCTGAGTGGCATCGGCGGTGCGCTGAACGTGGCTGGCGACTTCTTGCGTGGTGGCGGCCATCTGATTGACGGCGGTGGCCACTTGCTCGGTTTCGACGCGTTGACGCTCCAGGCCGCTGGAGCTGCTGTGCGCCAGAGTGTCGGACCGTTTCGCTTGGTCACTCAGGTGCTCGGCAGTGTCCTGCAGCCGGGTCAGGCAGGTTTTCAGGCGCGCTTCCTGGCTGAGGATCGACATTTCCAGACGCGCCTGAGCGCCGCGGCTGTCGGTGTACATCCGTGCGATCAACGGGTCGGAGGTGGTTTGTTCAGCCAGACGCAGCAAGCGCTTGAGGCCGCGCTGCTGCCAGCTCAACCCCAACAGACCCAGCGGCACCGACAGAGCGGCGGCCAGGGCGAACCCCCATTGCGAGGTCAACGTGGCGCCGATGATGAAGCTCAACTGGCTGACCAGAATGAACGGCAGCCAATCCTGCAGTACCGGCAACCATTTATCGGAGGACGGCACCGCCGACTTGCCCTGGTTGATACGCTGGTAAAGCGCTTCGGCCCGCTGGATCTGTTCGGCGGTGGGTTTGATCCGCACCGACTCGTAACCGATCACCTGGTTGCCTTCGAAAACCGGTGTCACGTAGGCGTTAACCCAGTAATGATCACCGCTTTTGCAGCGATTCTTGACGATGCCCATCCATGGCAGGCCTTTTTTCAGTGTGTCCCACATGTGCGCGAACACCGCCGCCGGAACGTCGGGATGACGCACCAGGTTATGCGGCGCGCGGAGCAGTTCCTCACGAGAAAACCCGCTGATGTCGACAAACGCGTCGTTGCAGTAGGTGATCACGCCCTTGGCATCGGTGGTGGAAATCAACCGTTGCTGGGCCGGGAAGGTCCGTTCGCGTTGGGTAATGGGCTGGTTGTTACGCATGGCTTTTTCAATCCGTGAGGCTTTGAAAGGTTGTCGGCAGCGTCAGGATTTAGTTGAAAGTATTTTTCGGTAATCGGCAGTGCGTCGCAAAACGGCTATTGCTTCAACCAGCGAGCATCGGATAAGTGAACAGCGCGAAGTGCAGCAGGTTGAGGCCGAAATGGGTGGCAATCGCGGCGCCCAATCCGCCAAACCGATAAGCCACGCCGTAACCGACGCCGGCCAGGCTCGCCAGCAGCATCCATTGCCAACCCGCGCCCAGATGCACCAGGCCGAACAGCAGCGATGCGAGCAGCAGGGCGAGGTTTTCACCGTAGGGCAGCTGTTTGAAGCGACGACTCAGACCGCCCTGCACATAACCGCGAAACAGCGCTTCTTCGACGAGGGTCACCAGTAACAGGTTGTTCAGCACCCACAGCCACGCCTGGTCCGGCCACTTCGGTGCCCAACTGATCACGCCCAGCAACAGCGCGCCACCCAACGCCAGCACGGCGCTCAATGGCAGGGCGAGGGCGGTGGCGTAAACGCCGAGACGCAACGAGCGGCGGCCGACAATCCACGGGCAAACCAATAACAGCCAGAAGCCGATCAGCGGTTTGTCCTGGTTCAGGTACATGGAAAACGTCACGGCGTCGTCGGTGAAGCGTTGTGGAACGATGCCGCGACCGTTGTAGAAACCCGGCAGCCAGTGCATCGCCAGGGCCACGGCGAGGACGATGAACAATCCGTGACCGATGTAGCGGCCCGCATGAATCCTTTGCTGGCGCACGCAGAAGCCGGCAAACAACAGCAACGCAACGGAAATGCTGGCCATGAAACCGAGCCGACCGTAAGTCAGTGCAACGGCGTAACCGGTGGAGAGGAGGGCCAGGTAGATCCACGGCAGGGCGAGCATTTGAAATCCTTGTGTCGATAATTTTGCAGTCTGACTCGGTCCCGGTGGGATCGAGCTTGCTCGCGAAGGGGCCGTCATATCCAACGTCAATGTTGCTTGCTGGCCCGCTTTCACGAGCAAGCTCGCTCCCCCAGGGATGTGGTGTCGGGCACTTAAAGTGCGGCGATTATAGAGACGTCAGTGGCACAAACAAAAACACCGCCCGAAGGCGGTGTCTGTGTCAGCAGGGAGTTACGACGCAATCAGTTGCCGCAACACGTAATGCAAAATACCTCCGGACTTGAAGTACTCGACTTCATTGAGCGTATCGATCCGGCACAGCACATCGACCTTTTCCTTGCTGCCGTTTTCACGGGTGATCACCAGCGTCAGGTTCATTCGCGGTGTCAACTCGACGCCGGTCAACCCAAGAATATCCAGCGTCTCCTTGCCGGTCAGGTTCAGGCTCTTGCGGTTCTGGTCCAGTTTGAACTGCAACGGCAGCACGCCCATCCCCACCAGGTTGGAGCGGTGAATCCGCTCGAAGCTTTCGGCGATGACCGCTTTGACGCCCAGCAGGTTGGTGCCCTTGGCGGCCCAGTCGCGGCTCGACCCCGTGCCATATTCCTGGCCCGCAATCACCACCAGCGGCGTGCCCGACGCTTGATAACGCATCGCCGCGTCGTAGATCGGCATTTTCTCGCCAGTGGGCATGTAGATCGTATTGCCGCCTTCTTCGCCGCCGAGCATCTCGTTGCGAATGCGGATGTTGGCGAAGGTGCCGCGCATCATCACTTCATGGTTGCCACGCCGCGAGCCGTAGGAGTTGAAGTCTCGCGGCTCCACGCCTTTGTCGCGCAAGTAGTGGCCGGCCGGGCTGTCCGTCTTGATGTTGCCGGCCGGGGAGATGTGGTCGGTGGTCACCGAATCCCCGAGCATCGCCAGGACGCGGGCCCCGGCAACGTCCTTGACCACCGGCGGCGGTCCACCGATGTCATCGAAAAACGGCGGATGCTGGATATAGGTCGAATCGTCCTGCCACACGTAAGTCGCCGCTTGCGGCACTTCAATGGCCTGCCATTGCTCATCGCCGGCAAACACTTCGGCGTATTCCTTGTGGAACATCGCGGTGTTGACCTGGCTCACCGCGTCGGCGATTTCCTGGCTGCTCGGCCAGATGTCCCGCAGGTATACCGGGTTGCCATCCTTGTCGTCACCCAGCGGCTCGCTGCTGATGTCGATGCGCACCGTGCCGGCCAGCGCATAGGCGACCACCAGCGGCGGGGAGGCCAGCCAGTTGGTTTTCACCAACGGGTGCACGCGGCCTTCGAAGTTACGGTTGCCGGACAAGACCGAGGCCACGGCCAAGTCGGCCTTCTGGATGGCTTTCTCGATCGGCTCGGGCAACGGCCCGGAGTTGCCGATGCACGTGGTGCAGCCGTAGCCGACCAGGGCGAAGCCGAGTTGATCAAGGTATTGCGTCAGGCCGGCTGCCTTGTAGTAATCGGTGACCACTTTCGAGCCGGGCGCCAGGGACGTCTTGACCCACGGTTTGCGTTTCAGGCCTTTTTCCACCGCTTTTTTTGCCACCAGCCCGGCGGCCATCATCACGCTCGGGTTCGAGGTGTTGGTGCAGGACGTGATCGCGGCAATCACCACCGCGCCGTTTTTCAGCCGATAAGTGTGGCCGTCGTATTCGTAATCGGTTTCACCGATCAGGTCCGCGTTACCCACCGCGACGCCACCGCCACCTTCACTTTCCAGGCGACCTTCTTCCTTGGTGGTGGGTTTGAATTGCAGGCCCAGAAAGTCACTGAACGCTTGCGCGACATTCGGCAGCGAAACGCGGTCCTGTGGCCGTTTTGGTCCGGCAAGGCTGGCTTCGACACTGGCCATGTCCAGCGCGAGGCTGTCGGTGAAAACCGGTTCCTTGCCCGGCAGGCGCCAAAGGCCTTGGGCTTTGGTGTAGGCCTCGACCAGTTTGACCACTTCGGGTGGGCGGCCGGACAGGCGCAGGTATTCCAGCGTGACGTTGTCCACCGGGAAGAAACCGCAGGTGGCGCCATATTCCGGGGCCATGTTGGCAATGGTTGCGCGATCGGCCAGCGGCAGGTCGGCGAGACCATCGCCGTAGAACTCGACGAATTTGCCGACCACGCCTTTCTTGCGCAGCATCTGCGTGACCGTCAACACCAGATCGGTGGCGGTGATGCCTTCCTTGAGCTTGCCGGTGAGTTTGAAACCGATGACTTCCGGAATCAGCATCGACACCGGTTGCCCGAGCATCGCCGCTTCGGCTTCGATGCCGCCGACGCCCCAGCCGAGCACGCCGAGGCCATTGATCATGGTGGTGTGGGAGTCGGTGCCGACCAATGTGTCGGGGAAGGCGTAGGTGCGGCCGTCTTCGTCCTTGGTCCAGACCGTGCGACCGAGGTATTCCAGGTTGACCTGGTGGCAGATGCCGGTGCCCGGTGGCACCACGCTGAAGTTGTCGAAGGCGCTCTGGCCCCAGCGCAGAAAAGCGTAACGCTCACCGTTGCGCTGCATTTCAATGTCGACGTTCTGTTCGAAAGCGCTGGCGCTGGCGAATTTGTCGACCATTACCGAGTGGTCGATCACCAGGTCCACCGGCGACAGCGGATTGATCCGCTGCGGGTCGCCGCCGGCCTTGGCCATGGCGGCACGCATGGCGGCCAGGTCGACCACGGCCGGCACGCCGGTAAAGTCTTGCATCAGGACGCGGGCCGGGCGGTACTGGATTTCGCGGTCGGAGCGACGCTCCTTGAGCCACGCGGCAATCGCCTTGAGGTCAGCGCCGGTGACGGTTTTCTCGTCTTCCCAGCGCAGCAGGTTTTCCAACAACACTTTCAACGACATCGGCAATTGGTCGAGATCACCGAGGCTCTTGGCAGCGTCGGGCAGACTGAAATAGTGGTAGGTCTTGTCGTCGACTTGCAGGGTTTTGAGGGTTTTCAGGCTATCGAGGGACGGCATTGAAATGACTCCTTTAAGTCCGCACGGCTACGGACTGGGGGGCAGGACAGAGCTTTCAACCTAGCCCTGTTTGAAGGTTAAAGCTAATAACTGGACTCTATGGACAAGTCCGAGGTTCCGAACTCGGCTATCATGCGCCGGTTTTCGTGACAGGCTTTGCTTCAACGCAAGTCTGGGCATCGCGCAGTGGCTGAATTCTTCGCCAACTGCCCAGGAGTAAGAATGAACACCCTTTTCATGCATTGCCGGCCGGGCTTCGAAGGCGAAGTCTGTTCCGAGATTTCCGAACACGCCGCGCGGCTGAACGTGGCCGGTTACGCCAAAGCCAAAACGGCCAGCGCCTGCGCCGAGTTCATCTGCACCGAAGAAGACGGCGCCGAGCGCCTGATGCGCGGCCAGCGTTTTGCCGATCTGATCTTCCCGCGCCAGTGGGCTCGCGGAATTTTCATTGATCTGCCGGAAACCGACCGCATCAGCGTGATCCTCGCGCACATGGCGGACTTTCCGCTGTGCGGCAGCCTGTGGCTGGAAATGGTCGACACCAACGATGGCAAGGAGCTGTCGAACTTCTGCAAGAAGTTCGAAGTGCACCTGCGCAAGGCGCTGATGGCCGCCGGCAAACTGGTGGACGACGCGCACAAGCCGCGCCTGCTGCTGACCTTCAAAAGCGGTCGCGAAGTGTTCATGGGGCTGGCCGAGTCGAACAACTCGGCGATGTGGCCGATGGGCATTCCGCGCCTGAAGTTCCCGCGTGACGCGCCAAGCCGTTCGACGCTGAAGCTGGAAGAGGCGTGGCACCACTTCATCCCGCGCGATCAGTGGGACGAGCGTCTGCACAGCGACATGACCGGCGTCGACCTCGGCGCGGCGCCTGGCGGCTGGACCTGGCAACTGGTCAATCGCGGCATGCTGGTGACGGCCATCGACAACGGCCCGATGGCCGAAAGCCTGATGGACACCGGCCTGGTGCAGCACTTGATGGCCGACGGTTTCACCTTCAAGCCTCGCCAGCCAGTGGACTGGATGGTCTGCGATATCGTCGAAAAACCGGCGCGCAACGCCGCGATGCTGGAAGAGTGGATTGGCGAGGGCCATTGCCGCGAAGCGGTGGTCAACCTGAAGTTGCCGATGAAACAGCGTTATGCCGAAGTGAAGCGCCTGCTCGAACGCATTGCCGAGGGCTTCAAGGAGCGCGGGATTCGGGTCGAGATCGGCTGCAAGCAGCTGTACCACGACCGCGAGGAAGTGACCTGCCATTTGCGCCGCATTGACGTAAAGAAACCCAAGTCCCGCTAACCACGCGGACTACTAATGTGGGAGCGGGCTGTGTGGCGAGGGGGCTTGCCCCCGTTGGGTCGCGAAGCGGCCCTGAAGCATATTTCGGAAGGCAGACGGGGTGATGTGGCATCCGACAAGCCCCCTCGCCACAAAACCGGCAATGCGCGACAATGCCGGCCAGTTCCAGGAGTGAATCATGAGTGAAATGCTTGATACGCCGGTAGACGGCACCCTCGACGCTACCGGCCTGAACTGCCCGGAGCCGGTGATGATGCTGCACCAGCACATTCGTGACCTGGCCCCCGGCGGCTTGCTCAAGGTGATCGCGACCGACCCGTCGACCCGTCGCGACATTCCCAAGTTCTGTGTCTTTCTCGACCACGAGTTGGTGGGCCAGCACGAAGAGGCGGGCACCTACCTGTACTGGATCCGCAAGAAACTCGCTTAACCCGCCGAATGGCTGATGCGAATCCGCTTGCGTGCACTGCGCGTCAGGCGGATTGACAGCATCAGCGCCGCGCAACTCAAGCCTACGATCAAACCCTGCCACAGCCCGCTCGGGCCGCTTGGCGCGCCGAGCCAATCGGTCAGCCCCAGCGCGTAGCCCACCGGCAAGCCAATGCCCCAATAGGCGAACAGCGTCAGGATCATCGTCACCCGTGTGTCCTGATAACCGCGCAGCGCGCCGGCTGCCGTGACCTGGATTGCATCGGAAAACTGGAACAGCGCCGAATACACAATCAGCATCGCCGCGACGTGAATCACCGTCGGGTCGGTGGTGTAGATCGTTGCGATGTGTTCGCGCAGCAACAGCATCATGCTCGCCGACAGGCAGGCATAGGCCAGCGCGCTGCCCATGCCGACGCCAGCGGCGAAGCGCGCTTCACGGGGTTCATTGCGCCCCAGTGCCTGGCCGACGCGCACGGTGACGGCCATGCCCAGCGAGTAAGGGATCATGAACACCAGCGAGCTGACGTTCAGCGCGATCTGGTGGCCGGCGACGACGGTGGCGCCGAGGCTGCCGATCAGCAGGGCAATCACCGCGAAGATGCTCGATTCGGCGAACACCGCGATGCCGATGGGCAGGCCGATGCTCAGCAAGCGTTTGATCACCGCCCATTGTGGCCAGTCGAAGCGGCTGAACAGCTCGCTTCGGCGATAGGCAGGTGCCCAGCGTGTATAGGCCGCCATGCCGACGGCCATGAACCACATCACAATCCCGGTCGCCCAGCCGCAGCCGGCACCGCCCATCGCGGGTACGCCCAGGTGGCCATAAATGAACACGTAGTTCAGCGGGATGTTCAGCGCCAGGGCGCACAAGCCGAGGATCATCGCCGGGCGAGTGCGGCCCATGCCATCACTGAAACAGCGCAACACATGGTAGAACGCGACCGCTGGCAACCCGCTGGCGATGCCGTGCAGGTATTGCATGCACGGGCCGATCAACTCCGGATCGACCTTCATGAGGTGCAGGATCGGTTCGGCAGCGATCAACATGCCGGTGGCCATCAGGCCAACCACCAGCGCCAGCCATAGCGCCTGGCGCACGATCGGGCCGATTTCGCTGTGCGTGCCGGCGCCGAAGCGCTGGGCGACTTTCGGCGTGGTGGCCAGCAGCGTGCCGGTCATCAACAGGAATACCGGCACCCAGATCGAGTTGCCCAAGGCTACTGCCGCCAGATCTCGCGGCCCGACCCGTCCCGCCATCACCGCATCGACGAAGCCCATCGCGGTGGTTGCCAGTTGCGCAATCATGATCGGCAGGGCCAGGCCGAGCAGGTTTTTCAGCTCCAGGCGTACCCGTGCCGGGCGGGTGAGGGAAATAGCAGCGGGGCGGTCAGTCACGGAGTTCAAGGGCGAAACGTCCAAAGGTTTTGATGCGCAAGGCGACGCATTCTACGCGCTGACGCAATGGTCAGGAAAAGTCCTGTGTTACCTATTTGTAATCGACTGCCGAACGCAGAGACACTTCCACTCACCACAAGGGCCGAATGCCCGCTGGCCCATCACCTTCTTCTGCGCCTACACTGCCGGTCCCCCCAAGGAGCCTGCCATGCTGATTGTTGCCGACGAAAATATCCCGCTGCTCGATGCCTTTTTTGCAGGTTTCGGCGAAATCCGCCGGGTGCCGGGACGTTCCATCGACCGCGCCACCGTCGAGCAGGCCGACGTGCTGCTGGTGCGCTCGGTGACCAACGTCAACCGATCATTGCTCGAAGGCAGCAACGTGAAATTTGTCGGCACGTGCACCATCGGCACGGATCATCTGGACCTGGACTACTTTCAACAGGCCGGCATTACCTGGTCCAGCGCCCCTGGCTGCAATGCCCGTGGCGTGGTCGATTACGTAGTGGGCAGCCTGCTGACCCTGGCCGAAATCGAAGGCGCCGACCTGACGCAACGCACCTACGGTGTGATTGGCGCGGGTGAAGTCGGCGGTCGTCTGGTCAAGGTCCTGCAAGGTCTGGGCTGGAAGGTGCTGGTGTGTGATCCGCCACGGCAGGCGGCGCAAGGCGGCGACTTCGTCAGCCTCGAGCAGATCATCGAACAGTGCGACGTTATCAGCCTGCACACACCGCTGAAAAAGCATGGCGCCCATTCGACCTGGCATCTGTTCGATAAAACCCGTTTGAACCAGCTCAAGCCCGGCGCCTGGCTGATCAACGCCAGTCGCGGCCCGGTGGTGGACAACGCCGCTTTGCGTCAGGTGCTGTTGCAGCGCGAAGACCTGCAAGCGGTGCTGGACGTCTGGGAAGGTGAACCTGAGGTTGATGTGGCGTTGGCCGAACTCTGCGTACTGGCGACGCCGCACATTGCCGGGTACAGCCTGGATGGCAAACAGCGCGGGACGGCGCAGATCTATCAAGCGTATTGCGCGTTTCTCGGTCAGCCAGCCGAAGTCAGCCTGAGTGATTTGCTGCCGGCACCGTGGTTGTCGCAGGTGACGTTGCATGCCGACACTGACCCCGCGTGGGCGCTGGCGATGTTATGCCGTGGTGTGTACGACCCGCGCCGTGATGATGCGGATTTTCGTCGCAGCCTGGTTGGCAGCGTGGGCGAGCAACGTGCGGCGTTTGACGCGCTGCGCAAGCATTACCCGCAGCGGCGCGAGATCGATGGGTTGCAGGTACGGATTGAGGGGGACGCGCCTGAGTTGCTGAAGATTGTGGCGGCATTGGGTGCAACGGCTGTCTAGGGACCGAGTCGATTCCTTTGCGAGCAAGCCCGCTCCCACAGGATTTGGGTTGTTCGTAAAACAGCTGGACAATCCAAAACCTTGTGGGAGCGTGGCATGCCCGCGATAGGGTGCGCAGCACCCTCAAAAAGCACCCACAAAAAACCCGGCCATCAGGACCGGGTCAAGAAGACGTGGCTATATCACTTTTGTTCGGCAGGCTTGACCAATCGCTTCTCCAGTTCGCTGCACGCTTGCTGGATCATGTCTTCAGTGATCGGTACTTCGCGCCCATCCTTGTCAATAATTGAGCAACCCAGAGACTGGTGTGGCTGCGTGCGGATCACTTGAATCTTGTCATCGCTGCTGTTTTGCAAGGACATGGCCTGTCTCCTCTTCAGGTGTGTGCTTACTCTAAAACCGCCAGGTGACCAGGCTGTGACAACTCCCTGCGATCTTTCCCGAACGGCAACATCAGTCCACCAGAATTTTTGTGACGTTGCCACCCGGACATTAGACCAATAGCGTCTAGGCCCTAGTCGTTGCGGTCATATTTAACCTGACTCATTGTGATTTACAGAGTTCCGCCCCATCTCTGTGTGTAGGCTTGCCCCATTATTTGCGAACTGGAAGACCTCATGCTCTCTGCTCGACACCGCCGTGCGATTCGTCTGACCAGCCGCTTTTTAGCCCCCTATCGATGGCAAGCGCTGGGTGCCTTGCTGGCGCTGATTGTCACGGCCGGCATCACCTTGTCCATGGGGCAGGGGATTCGCCTGTTGGTGGATCAGGGGTTCATGACCCAGTCGGCGCACTTGCTCAACCAGACCATTGGCCTGTTCATGCTGCTGGTGCTCGGCCTGGCGATCGGCACCTTTGCGCGCTTTTATCTGGTGTCGTGGATTGGCGAACGGGTGGTCGCGGACATTCGCCGACAAGTGTTCAACCATCTGGTGTACCTGCATCCGGGCTTCTACGAAGACAATCGCAGTTCCGAAATCCAGTCGCGGCTGACCGCCGACACGACATTGTTGCAATCGGTGATCGGCTCTTCGCTGTCGCTGTTTCTGCGCAATCTGCTGATGGTGATCGGCGGGATCGTGCTGCTGTTTATCACCAACCCGAAACTCACCAGCATCGTGGTCGTCGCCTTGCCGCTGGTGGTCGCACCGATCCTGATCTTCGGTCGCCGGGTGCGCAGTTTGTCGCGCCTGAGCCAGGACCGGATCGCCGACATCGGCAGCTACGTTTCCGAAACCCTCAGCCAGATCAAAACCGTGCAGGCCTACAACCATCAGGTGCAGGACGAAAAACGCTTTGCGGTGACCGTGGAAGAAGCGTTCAACACTGCGCGCAAACGCATTTTCCAGCGGGCCTGGCTGATCACGCTGGTGATCCTGCTGGTGCTGGGCGCGGTGGGCGTGATGCTGTGGGTCGGCGGCATGGACGTGATCGCCGGGCGAATCTCGGCGGGCGAACTGGCGGCATTTGTCTTTTACAGCCTGATCGTCGGCAGTGCTTTCGGCACCTTGAGCGAAGTCATCGGAGAGCTGCAACGAGCGGCAGGCGCGGCCGAACGGATTGCCGAATTACTGCGTTCGCAAAACATCATTCAGCCGCCGACCTCAGGCCTGGTGACCTTGCCGGAGCGGGTGAAGGGCAATCTGCTGCTGCAGGACGTGCGTTTTTCCTACCCGTCGCGCCCGGAAAGCTTCGCCGTCGACGGCTTGAGTCTGACCATCAACGCTGGCGAAACCCTGGCCCTGGTTGGCCCGTCCGGTGCCGGTAAATCCACCGTGTATGACCTGCTGCTGCGTTTTTACGACCCGGCCTCGGGGCAGATCCTGCTGGATGGCGTGCCGCTGACCCAGCTCGATCCGCTCGACCTGCGCCGCTGCTTTGCATTGGTCTCGCAAAACCCGGCGCTGTTCTTCGGCAGCATCGAAGAGAACATCCGCTATGGCAACCCGACGGCCACGCTGGCGCAGGTTCAGGACGCCGCAAAAATCGCCTACGCCCATGACTTCATCGAAGCCATGCCCAATGGCTACCAGACGCATCTGGGCGACGGCGGCCTCGGTCTGTCCGGCGGTCAGCGCCAACGCCTGGCCATTGCTCGCGCGCTGCTGGTGGACGCGCCGATTCTGTTGCTCGACGAAGCCACCAGCGCCCTCGATGCCCAAAGCGAACACTTGATCCAGCAGGCCCTGCCCAGCCTGATGAAAAACCGCACCACGCTGGTCATCGCCCACCGACTGGCGACGGTGAAAAATGCTGATCGGATCGCGGTGATGGATCAGGGCAAACTGGTAGCGGTGGGCACCCATCAGGAGTTGATTGCGAGCAATGCGCTGTATGCGAGGTTGGCGGCGTTGCAGTTCAGTGACGGTAAAGCGGAACTCGGACTGCATCTGTAGCGCTGTCGAATGAACCGAGGCTGTGATCTTTTGCCGTTGCTCTGACAAAAATGCCCGCATCAATCGATGCGGGCATTTTGTTTAAGGCCTGGAGCACGATCACCAACGGTCATTGATCATCAAAATACCGTTCATGCCAATCCACCAGCGGTTGCGGCGAGTTGAGCTTCTGGCCGTAGATCACCGAGTACGACAGCACGTTTTGCACGTATTGACGGGTTTCGTCGAACGGAATGCTTTCTATCCATACGTCGAAGCTCAAGTGGTCCGCGCCGCGCAGCCATTGCCGCACGCGGCCGGGGCCCGCGTTGTAGGCGGCGGAGGCGAGGACGCGGTTGCCGTTGAATTGGGCATGGACCTGGCTCAGGTACGCGGCGCCGAGCTGGATGTTTTTGTCCGGGTCGAGCACTTGCTGCGGCGAGGCCAGGGGGATGCTGAACTTGCGCGCGGTTTCCTTGGCGGTGCCGGGCATCAGTTGCATCAGGCCGCTGGCGCCGACGCCGGAGCGCGCGTCGTCCATGAAGGCACTTTCCTGGCGAGTGATGGCGAATACCCAACTGGAATGCAGGCCGCGAGTCTTGGCTTCACGCACCAGCGTTTCGCGGTGAGCCATCGGGAAGCGGATGTCCAGATCGTCCCAATACTGCGCCTGACTGATGGTGCGGATAGCCGGGAAATACCACTTCAAGTCGTAGGCCAGTTTCGCCTGCGCGACCATTTCGTCACGGCTGAAGTGGCGGCTGACGTGATACCACTCGCGTCGACCGTCGACGATCTGCCCGCGAGCGTGGAATTCCAGCGCACGACGCACGCCCGGCGTGTTGCGCACTTTGTTTATCAGCGCCTGGCTCAGCACCAACGGTTTGTTGATCAGCGAGTAAGGTGACTGCGAGCGATCAGCGGCGAGGAAACCGTAGAAATCCCGCTCACGGGCGAGGCTCTTGTACAGGGCTTGCGCTTCCGAATTCTGTGGTTGCGCCAGTTCCAGGCTCCGCGCCTGCCAGTAACGCCAGCGATTGGTGGTCGCCAGATCCTGCGGCAAACGGCGCGTCAGTTGATAGGCGTCGTCCCAGCGGGCCAGGCGCAGCAGCAAGCGCAGGCGCCATTCCGACACGGTGTTGTCGCGCAGTTCCGGGTCGTACTTGGTCATGACGTCCAGCGCGCGCGGGTCGAAACGGCGGGCCAGGGTCAGGCCGATTTCACGGGCGATGGCGACTTTTTCATCTCGCGAGAAGTGCATGCTGCTGGCATAGCCGTCGAGCAGGTCCATCGCCTTGTCCGGATCTTGCTTGGCCAGGCGCCGCAGGCCGAGGCTGACGATGTCGGACATCGGCTCATCGGCCGGTACGAAGCGCGACGGTTGGTTCAGCAGTTCCGGTTTCTGCGCCACATCCACCAGCAAGCGACCGCGCGGGGCGAGGGTGGTCAGGCCGTTGACGAGGCTGTTGGCCAGCGGATAGTTGCGTGCCTGGGCGGCGAGCTTGGCGCGTTCCCAGCGTTTCTGTTCGGTCAGTTGACCTTCGGCGGCCCATTGCCCGAATAGCGCGTCGCAGGCAGCGGGTTGGGATTTGCCGGTCAGCCAGAGTTTGTCGGCGTTGGCGTAGCCTTCGGCTTTCTGGTTATGACCGATCTGATACTGCGCGTTCAGGCAGTCCAGTTCGGTGAAGTTGAGCTTGGGGTCGTAATACTTGACGAAGGTCGCCCAGTCGCCACGGTCGGCCAGCCAGCGCAACCAGCGCAACTTCATCCAGTTGGCCTGGGGCAAGTCACCGTGTTCGGCGAGGAATTTCTCGATTTCTTCATTGCTCGCGGTTTTCAGGCGCGCGGTCAGTTCGTCATAGGCCAGGTACGGCTCCAGCGGGTAATCGCTGAGCGCCTGGCTGTAACGGAAATAAGGGCCGGTATCGCCCTTGGCCAAGGCACGCTTGGCTTCATCGTAATATTGACGTTGGGTAGACAAGTCCACCGCTTGGGCGGATTGAACGGCAGTGGCAGAAAGAAGCAAACAAGACAAAAGACTGAAAAGGCGACTGCGCATGAGACATCCGGGCAGAGAAATCATGACAAGTGCCGGCAAGGCCAGCACTGAATTGTCTGTAGCTTAGCCTTTTGCCAGCAACGGGCGAAAGCTTTGGCAGCCTCTCGGCATAAGTTCGCAACAAATGTCATGCAGAGTGCCACGAAGGTGAAATTGCCGGCCTTCTGAAGCCTCAAGTCAGGTAGAATGCGCGCCCGGTTTTTGGAGAAGCTCATGACCCTGCTCAAATTCAGCGATGTGTCCCTTGCTTTCGGCGCTATGCCGTTGTTGGACAAGGTGTCCTGGCAGATCGCCCGTGGTGAGCGGGTGTGCATCATCGGCCGCAACGGCACTGGCAAGTCCAGCATGATGAAGCTCGTCAAGGGCGACCAGAAGCCCGATGAAGGCTCCGTCTGGCGTGCACCTGGCCTAAAGATTGGCGAATTGCCGCAAGAATTGCCGGTAGCCGACGAGCGGACCGTGTTCGACGTCGTCGCCGAAGGTCTGGACGGGGTTGGCGAATTGCTCGCGCAGTATCACCACCTGAGCCAGAACATCGTCACCGACGCCGACCTGGACAAGCTGATGCACGTCCAGCACGACCTCGAAGCCCGCGATGGCTGGCGTTTGCAGCAATTGGTCGACAGCACCTTGAGCCGTCTGCAGTTGCCGGCCGACAAGACCCTCGCCGAATTGTCCGGCGGCTGGCGTCGTCGCGTCCTGCTGGCGCAGGCACTGGTTTCCGAACCGGACCTGCTGCTGCTCGACGAACCGACCAACCACCTGGACATCGGTGCGATTGCCTGGCTCGAAGAAGCGCTGAAGGATTTCCAGGGCGCCGTGCTGTTCATCACGCACGACCGTTCATTCCTGCAGAACCTCGCGACCCGCATTCTTGAACTGGACCGTGGCGGCCTGATCGACTGGAACGGCGACTACGCCAGTTTCCTCGTGCACAAAGAAGCTTCCCTGGCCGCTGAAGAAACCGCCAACGCGCTGTTCGACAAGAAACTGGCCCAGGAAGAAGTCTGGATCCGCCAGGGCATCAAGGCCCGTCGCACCCGTAACGAAGGCCGCGTCCGCGCGTTGAAGGCTTTGCGCGTCGAGCGCAGTGAGCGCCGTGAGCGCACCGGCAAGGCCAACATTCAGCTGGACACCGCTGACAAGTCCGGCAAGCAGGTGATGGTCCTCGAGAACGTGAGCTTCGCTCACCCGGGCGGCCCGTTCCTGATCAAGGACTTCTCGATGGTCCTGACGCGCGGCGACCGTATCGGTCTGCTCGGCGCCAACGGTACCGGCAAAACCACGCTGCTGAAGCTGATGCTCAGCGGTCTGCAGCCAACCAGCGGCACAGTGGAAGAGGGGACGCGCATCGACGTGGCCTACTTCGACCAGTTGCGCCATCAACTGGACCTGGAAAAGACCGTGATCGACAACGTTGCCGAAGGTCGCGACTTTATCGACATCGATGGTCAGAGCCGTCACGTGCTGAGCTACCTCGGCGACTTCCTGTTCAGCCCGCAGCGTGCCCGCACGCCGGTCAAGGCACTGTCGGGTGGCGAGCGTGCGCGTCTGTTGCTGGCGAAACTGTTCAGCAAGCCAGCCAACCTGCTGGTACTCGACGAACCGACCAACGACCTCGATGTGGAAACGCTCGAGCTGCTGGAAGAGGTCTTGCTGACCTTTAACGGCACCGTGCTGATGGTCAGCCACGACCGGGCATTCCTCGACAACGTGGTCACCAGCACCCTGGTCTTCGAAGGTGAAGGCAAGGTTCGCGAATACGTCGGTGGTTATCAGGACTGGCTGCGTCAGGGCGGTTCGCCGCGCCTGCTGGGCGTGACGGAGAGCAAGTCCGGCAAAGCCGACCTGACTTCCGCGGTCGTGACGGCAGAGGCTGCACCTGTTGCGGCGGCGGTCGAAGCGCCGGTGGCGAAGAAAAAGCTCAGCTACAAGTTGCAGCGTGAGCTGGAAATGTTGCCGGCTCAGATCGAAGCCATGGAAAAGCAGATTGCCGCGGTTGAAGCGCAGATGGCGGACACGGCGTTTTATCAGCGCCCGGCTGCCGAGACTGCGGCGGTGATCGCTCAGCTTGAGCAGTTGCAGGCTGAACTCGACGTGATGGTCGAGCGTTGGGCCGAGCTGGATGCCTGAATGATCCTGCAATAAAAAAGCCCGGCGCTCAGTGATGAGCGCCGGGCTTTTCATATGTAATGCGACTCGCGATTAATGCAAATCCCCTGTGGGAGCGGGCTTGCTCGCGAAGGCGGTTTAACGTTCAACAAATGCGCTGACTGTTACGCCGCTTTCGCGAGCAAGCCCGCTCCCACATCGTTGCGTGATATCAGCTTTTGACCAGGCGTACCGCGAGGACATCGCACGGCGCGCCGTGCAGCACGTCGTTGGCTGTGGAGCCCAGTAGCAATGCGAGGCCGTGACGACCGTGGCTGCCGACCACGATCAGGTCGCAACCCTGCTCTTTGGTCAGGTGATGAATCTCCTGGCGCGGCTGGCCGTAGGTCAAATGGCTGTATTCCCTGGAGAGTTCCGGATACTTCAGGATCAAGCGGTCAAGGCGCTCCTTGGCCTGATCGAACTGTTGCTGTTGCAGCTGCGAAAGGTCCATCGGCACATCGCCGCCAAAGGCCATGGCCATCGGCTCGACAATGTGTACGAGTGACAGCTTGGCACCGTTGCTTACCGATAACTCGCGAGCACGATGGATAACAGGATCGCACTCTTCGGTTAGATCTACAGCAACAAGAATGTGGGTGTAGGGCATGAGGTGCTCCTCCTGAGGATTGCAATGTTGGTAAGTATGGCTGGTTTCAAGCGCAATGGTTCTGAAGTGACTCAAAGCGCTCATCAAGAATCGGGAGTAGAGATATGACGGTCTGGATCATGGTGTCAATCCTGCTGGTGGTATTGAGTCCGCTGGCTTGGTTGCGGCCGTCTCGCGCCCAGGGCGGTCGGATGGCGTTGCGGATGGAAGCGCGACGCATTGGCCTGGCCATGCAGTTGGCGCCTCAGGAATGGCCGCACTGGCTGGTCCCTGAGCCGCCGAGCCCGTGCGCGCAATACCATAGGCCGCGGCGCGGCAACCAGCCAGCGTGCTGGAGTTATTGGCAGAAATCGCCCGGTGTTTGGGTAAATCAGTGGCAGGAAGTCTGCGAGGAACCCGCACTGTTGATTCATTTCGAAAAGTTGCCAGCCAACGTCTACAAGGTCGAAGCCGACAAACAGATGATCACGCTGTATTGGGGCGAGAAGGGCGAAGCGACGGTGTTGCAGGACATTGATGCGGTGCTGAAAGCGCTGGCATAACTCATGGAAAATTCGCGCTGCAATGGCGCGATGTCCGACAGACAGGCAATAAAAAGCCCGACATCATCATCGGGCTGGGGTTGGCCAGGCAGGCCGGTAATTCGTTGTGGTGCAGATCTTACGCTGGGCATTCGCAATAAGCGTTGATATTTTTTCTTCGGATTCACGCCAGCGTAGCTTGTTAAACAAGGGCTGCAGCGAATTAGGGCGACTTTTCTAACTATTGATTCTATGAATGGCTTCGCATGCGCCTGCGTGTTGGAGATCTTCGCAGTACGGAAGTGACCGCAAAGTCGCGTTTCAACCCGTATTTTGGGCGATTGACAATTGTCGGAAATTCCGTGAAGGTGGCGTACCCAAATCAAACGGGCGTATGAATTGAGCGTTTGCATTGCAGACCGTTCCTACAGAATCCCGACTATCGCGTTGGCGGGTGTGCCGGGTGGATTGGCGTTAGCATCGACGAAAAGCGTCCTGCCGAGCCATTCGCCTGCGTCCGACGTGTACTGTTCAGCTTCCATATCGTGGAGATCAGTTGATGATTTACGAAGGTAAAGCCATCACGGTTAAGGCTCTTGAAAGTGGCATCGTCGAATTGAAATTCGACCTCAAGGCCGGACATCACCGCTCGCGGTTACAAAATGATCTTCCGTACTATCGGTCTGGACAGCGCCCAGGG
>NZ_JBNNWE010000092.1:0-23937 GCF_050280905.1 Pseudomonas sp. NPDC086278 | reverse complement strand
GTTGCCCACTGCGCAGAACCTCCACTCGGCCTCCCGAGGGGGCGCCCAGATCAAAAGCTGAAGGCGAGCTAACGCTCGGCCTGATGAGTGGTGAAGAGCCAAGGCATACGCCGATCCATCCGAGCCGACCCGCCAGTCAGCCAATCTCTCGCAAACACCCATCCTCCCCCTGTGGGAGCGGGCTTGCTCGCGAAGCCGTTGATCTTGCTTTGCTGTGGCTGTGGCTTTTGAACTTGATCTTGATCTTGATCTGTTGCCCCTTCCCCAAAGGCCGAACGCAGGCATTGCGCAGGGGGCACCGCGGCAAGGATGCCGCGGTAGCCGCCCCCGGCCATGGATGGCCGATGGCGGCGTGCCCCCGGAGCAATGCCGGAGTGAGGGCATGCCGAGCCTAGGCGAGGCACCGAATGGAGGGGCAAAGCCTTTTGGTTCCTTTTCGGCGTTTGGAAAAGGGACTCGCTGTAAGAGCGAAACCGCCAGCCGCCACTACCGAAAAAACGGATATGCCCACCCTTCTAAAAAGCCAGCCGCCACTACCGCAGAAACGGATATCCCCACCTTTCTAAAAAGCAATAGCGAAACACCGGAACGCCCAGCCTCCAGCACCACCTATTTCTGACGCCCCCCCTCAAACCACTCCATCGCCGTACGCCAAATACAAATCCCCAGAAAATACGCCGACATCAACAACCAGAGCCCCATCACCAGCGGATTGATCACCGGGTGATTGATCACCAGCGACAAACTGCACAACAACCAAATGGCCGTGACAGCAATATTGATCGGCATAAACCTGCGCACACGGAACGGATGCAAAAACTTCATCCGCGTCACCGTCAACAACGCCAGACCAATCACAGTCAACAACGTAATCCACGGCGTCGGAGCGATGATATACAGACACAGCGCAACCACGTTCCACGCGGCAGGAAAGCCCTGAAAGTAATTGTCCTTGCTCTTCATATTGACGTTGCAGAAACAAAACAGCGACGAAACCAGAATCAGCGACACCGTCAGCAGCAGCGTGTACTCCGGCAACGGGATGTAACGGTAGATAAACAACGCCGGGATAAACACATACGTCAGGTAATCAATCACCAGATCGAGGATCGAGCCATCGAAACTCGGCAACACCGATTGCACATTGACCTTGCGCGCCAGTGCACCGTCCAGGCCGTCGACGATCAGCGCGACGCCGAGCCACAACAGGCAACTGGTGGGCTGGTTTTCCAGCAGGGCCAGGGTGGCGAGGAACGCGGTGACCACGCCGGTGGCCGTAAAACCATGGGCGCCCCATGCTTTGAGCCTGGCGATGTGTAGGGTGGATATCACGGGGGTGTTCTCCAAAAAGTAAAGCAAGCCAGTCATCACCCTCATCATCAAGGGCGGCGGCAAACCGGGTCGGGTTGCAGGTATCGACCGAAAATCGGCGAATAAGGTTCACCATCAGTGAATCTTAGCTGGGCCGCGGGAAAATACGCCGGAAAAATCCGCGCGGTTAATGACGCCATGCCGGCGCTTTTCCTCAGCCAGACGGTGGTGGCGCATTTGCCTGCGGGGACTATCGTTGCCTGACTGGATAACGCCATTCAATGAGGACATCGTCATGAACACCAGCGATCTGCTTGAACAACTGCTGCGCGGTGCGCAGGGCGGCTCAACGTCGCAGCAGGGCGGCGCTGGCGCGTCGGGTCAAGGCGGCGGGCTTGGCGGCTTGCTCGGCGGTCTGTTGGGCGGTGGCGCTGGCGGTTCAAGCATGGGCGGTGGCGGCTTGGGCGGTTTGCTCGGTGGTTTGCTCGGCGGCGGCTCGCCGCTGGGCGGTTCGACCCGCACTCGCTCCAGCGGCGGCACCAACTACGCGGCGCTCGCTTCCTTGGGGATGATGGCGTTTCAGGCGTATCAGGCCTGGCAGCGCAATCAGGCGTCGGCACCGCAACAGGCACCGCGCACGGTCGATCTGCTGTCCGGCCCGGAAGTCGAAGACCACAGCCATGCGGTCTTGCGCGCATTGATTGCGGCGGCGAAGGCTGACGGGCGCATCGACGACGCCGAGAAACAAATGATCAGCACTGAAATCGGCCGCCACACCGACGATCCGCAATTGCAGCAATGGCTGGATGATGAAGTCGCGCGGCCGCTGGACGCTGCGGACGTGGCGCAAGCGGCGACGGACCCGGCGATGGCGGCGGAAATGTACCTCGCCAGTGTGATGGTCGTGAACGATCAGGGCGATGCCGAGCGCAGTTATCTGGATGAATTGGCGGCGGCGCTGAAGATCGATCCGCAGTTGCAAGTCCACCTGGAACAACAGGCCAAGGGCAGCGCTGTTTAGGTGTCACGCACTCGGTAGATGTTGGCGAAGCCTGCGGATCGAGCCTGGCGCAAGCTTCGCCAACATCTGCATCAATGCAGCTTTTCAAACGTGCCGCGCGAACCTTCCGCGCCGCTGCATCCCGCGCTACACGCCCGTTTGTCCGGGCAATTTCAACGCCGATTGAATTTTTCTCGGGGCCAATCGCTCTGCTGAAGTAGAGACGTGTTGCTAGAACGTCCTGCCACTGGCCATAGACCGAGAGACGCGCCCATGACTGCCCTGACACGACTTGAATCGCGGCCTGCCCATCCACAGGCAATTTTTGCCGATGGCAGCCTGAAGCAGACCTACGAACAACTGCTGCTGAACGACGGTGCCGAGCCCTTGGCTCGCGCGTTCCTGAACGCTCAACTTGAGCAAGCGGCGGAGCTGCCCGACGTGTTGCCGCAAGACCTGTCGGCGCTTCAAGGCTTTGTCGAACAGCACTGCATCGACGTCGCTCGCCAATACGCCGACTACTTGGCCGCGCGCAAGAATGGCGGGCCACGGCAGTTCTTCAGCAACAAGGCGCACGCGCTGTTTTTTCTGCAAGCCGTGGCGCCGACCAAACTGGTAGACGGCGCTTGGCTGTATGGGCTGCTCAAGCACTGGCGCGACCCGCGTTTCGAAGAGCTGATCTGCACTTACCTGGAAGAATTGGGTGACGGCAATCCGGCGCAGAATCATGTGGTGATCTACCGCAAGCTGCTGGCCGAGCATGGCCTGCAAGACACCGGTGTGATCGCCGACGCGCATTACCTGCAAGGCGCGATTCAACTGGCCCTGGGCGAATGCGCCGACGCGTTCCTGCCTGAGGTCATCGGGTACAACCTCGGCTACGAGCAACTGCCGCTGCACCTGTTGATCAGCGCTTACGAACTGGCCGAATTGGGCATCGATCCGTATTACTTCACCTTGCACGTGACCATCGACAACGCCAGCACCGGCCACGCGCAAAAAGCGGTGCAGTCGGTGCTGCAATTGTTGCCGCTGGAAGGTGATCGCGAGGCATTCCTGCGTCGGGTGGCGCTGGGTTATCGCCTCAACGACCTGGGGCAGGGCAGCCGCGCAATCATCGAGTCGTTCGACCTTTACGGAGAAGTGCTGAGCATGCTGGAACGCAAGCGTCCGTTCGGCCAGCACATGCATTCCGATTACTGCAAGTTCGAAGGCAAAACCGTCAACCAATGGTTGTCATCGCCTGAGCAATTGCCGGCGTTTCTGACCGCGATGGAAAACAAAGGCTGGATCAAACGTCATCAAGACCCACAAGACAGCCGCTTCTGGCAGTTGATCGACGGTGACGGCGCGGCCATGTTCGGCGTGTTCAGCCCTTACGAAAAACAGCTGCTGCGCGACTGGATCGCCGGTGACTGGACGCCCGAGCGTCCACCTGCGGCGTATCGCCGAAGCAACAGTCAGGCCGGCGAACCGGTGCTACCGGCCAGCGACCCGGACGTTGAAAGCCTGCACGCGGCGCTCGAAGGTCTGTCGGGTGCCGAGCAAATGCCAGTGCTGATCCCGTGGCTGTCGGCGCATCGTCATTCGCACCCGGCCGGCCTGTTGGCCACGCGACAGTTCATCGAACTCAAATCCAGTCTTCGATAAGGAGCCGTTGATGAATCAGGAAGAACTCTTGGGTGCTGACGAACGGGCACTGCTGCAACTGGGGCGCCGCTTGCAGGCGGACGGTTATCGCTTTATCACGCCGACGCCGCTGACTCATCAACGGGTGAATGAGCGTCACGCGGCAACGACCGCCGCGACCCTGCGCGACGTGTACGGCTGGTCCCGCGCGTTCGAGCCCGGCCTGATGCCCGTCGATGAACAGCGGCAATTGCAGCAGGCCAACGTGCTCGAAGAACGCCACGGACAACTGAAAAGCCGCGTGCGCTGGTCCAGCCTTGATGACCTGTTATTCGTGCATTCCGGTTTCCCCACCGACGCCGCGGACTCGGTGTTTTTCGGCCCGGACACCTATCGCTTTGCCCAGCTGATTCACGCGTACCTGCAACAGCGCTTCGCACCGATCCGCCGCGCCGTGGACATCGGTTGCGGCGCTGGCGTCGGCGCGATTGTGATTGCCCGTGCCCGTCGTGAAGCGCAAGTGCTGGCGGTCGATATCAACCCGGCGGCGCTGCGCCTGACGGCGGTCAATGCCGCGCTCGCCGAAGTCGCCAATGTCAGCCTTGCAACCAGTGACGTGTTGCAGGATGTCGACGGTCACTTCGACCTGATCGTCGCCAATCCGCCGTACATGGCCGATCCCGCCGAGCGGGCTTATCGGCATGGCGGCGGGGCGTTTGGCGAGCAACTGTCGCTGCGCATTGTCGAGCAGGCGCTGAATCGGCTGGCGCCCGGCGGCTCGCTGGTGTTGTACACCGGCGTGGCGATGATCGACGGTCACGACCCGTTTCTGGAAGCGTTGCAGCCGCGCCTGGAGTCGCCGCTGTTCGGCTGGACCTACCGCGAACTCGATCCCGATGTCTTCGGTGAAGAGCTGTTGACTGCCGGTTATCAACGCGTCGAGCGGATTGCCGTGGTCGCGCTGGTGGTGACACGTGTCGGTCCTGGCATTGGCGCAAGCGTCGAGACAGCAGGTGCGCCATGAACAAGAACCTCGACGATTACAACCGCATGCGCGACTTCTCGGCGACCTCCGAACCGGCCGCCAAGCGTTCGGGCAAAAACACCGCCAAGGACCACGCGTTGCAGTTCTGCATTCAGAAGCACGACGCTTCGCACCTGCATTACGACTTTCGCCTGGAACTCGACGGCGCGCTGAAGAGCTGGGCCGTGCCCAAAGGCCCGTCGCTCGACCCCAAGGTCAAGCGTCTGGCGGTCCACGTGGAAGACCATCCCATTGACTACGCGACCTTCGAGGGCAGTATTCCCGAGGGCCATTATGGCGCCGGCGATGTGATCGTCTGGGACCGTGGCGTGTGGATTCCCCAGGACGATCCGGCCAAGGCCTACGCCAAGGGCAAACTCAAGTTCGAGTTGCAGGGCGAGAAGCTCGGCGGCCTGTGGAACCTGGTGCGCACGCACATGCCGGGCAAGCAGGAGCAATGGTTTCTGATCAAGCATCAGGACGGCGCCGCCAAACCCGAAGCCGATTACGACGTGCTCAGCGCCGAGCCGGACAGCGTGCTCAGTGACCGCACGATCATCGCCAAGAAAACCAAGGCGTCGGCCAAACCGAAAGCGCTCAAGAAGCCCGCGCGCAAGGTCACCCCCAAAGCAACGTCAGCGCCGCTGACCGGCGCGCACAAAGCCGAACTGCCCGACCAGCTCAAGCCGGAACTGGCGACGCTGGTGGAAAAGGCGCCGGACGGTCAATGGAGTTATGAGATCAAGTTCGACGGTTACCGGATCATGGCCCGTATCGATCACGACGAGGTGAAACTGTTCACCCGCAACGGCCACGACTGGACCCACAAACTGCCGAAGCAGGCCAAGGCGCTGGCCGCCTTGGGCCTGGAATCGGCGTGGCTCGACGGCGAAATGGTGGTCGCCAACGAACACGGCGTCCCGGACTTTCAAGCGCTGCAAAACGCCTTCGAACTGGGGCGCAGCGGCAACGTGCTCTATTACCTGTTCGACATGCCTTACCTCAACGGCGTGGACCTGCGCGAGGTGCCGGTCGAGGAGCGCAGAGTCGCCTTGCAGACCGTGCTCAAACAAGGCGAAGACCCGCTGCTGCGTTTCTCCGATGCGTTCGGCGAAGAGCCGGAAGCGTTGCTCAACAGCGCCTGCCAGATGCAGATGGAAGGGCTGATCGGCAAGCGACTGGGCTCGCCTTACGTGTCCCGGCGCAGCAATGACTGGATCAAGCTCAAATGCAAACATCGCCAGGAGTTTGTGGTGGTCGGTTTCACCGATCCGAAAGGTTCGCGGCATGCCTTTGGCGCTCTGTTGCTGGGGCTGCATGACCGTGACAGCGGTGAGCTGCGTTACGCGGGCAAGGTCGGCACCGGGTTCAACGAAACGACGCTCAACAGCATCCATGGGCAACTCAAGCCGTTGCAGATCAAAAAGCCTTCCGTGGTCAATCCACCGACCGGGTTCGATGCCAAAGGCGTGCACTGGCTCAAGCCTGTGCTGCTGGCGGAAATTGCCTTTGCCGAGATGACCAAGGACGGCTCGGTGCGGCATGCGGTGTTCCATGGCCTGCGCGATGACAAACCCGCCGACGACATTACCGAGGAGCGTCCGAAAGCCGTGAAGACTTCCACCTCAAAAACCGCTGCGGCAAAAAAAACCGCGGCGCAGAAACCGGCCGCGAAAAACAAGGCCGCTGAAACCGCGCCTTCGCAAATCGGCCTCGACCACGGCAAAGTGCGCATCACCCATCCCGACCGGGTGATCGATGCCAGTAGCGGCACCACCAAGGTGCAACTGGCGGAGTATTACGCCAGCGTCGCGCAATGGATCCTGCCCGAGTTGAAAGACCGGCCCGTGGCGCTGGTGCGTGCGCCGGACGGCATTGCTGGCGAACTGTTTTTCCAGAAAAACGCCGAGCGCCTGGCGATCCCGGGGATCACCACGCTGGACAAAGACCTCACCGGCCAACCGGTGATGCTCATCAACAACGCCGAAGCGCTGATCGGCGCGGTGCAGATGAGCACCGTCGAGCTGCACACCTGGAACGCCACCTCGGACAACCTCGACAAACCCGACCGCTTTGTCCTTGACCTCGACCCGGACCCGGCGCTGCCATGGAAAAGCATGGTCGAGGCGACCCAGCTGACGTTGTCGGTGCTCGATGAACTGGGGCTCAAGGCGTTTCTCAAAACCAGTGGCGGCAAGGGCATTCACCTGGTGGTGCCGCTGACCCGCAAGCTCGGCTGGGACGAGGTCAAGGACTTCAGCCACGCCATCGTCAGCCACATGGCCAAGTTGCTGCCGGAGCGCTTTTCCGCGGTGTCAGGGCCGAAAAACCGGGTAGGGCGGATCTTCATCGATTACCTGCGCAACGGCCTCGGCGCCACCACTATTTGTGCCTATGCGGCGCGCACCCGTGAAGGGCTGCCGGTGTCGGTTCCGATTTTTCGCGAGGAAGTGGCAGAGCTGAAGGGCGCTGACCAGTGGAACATTCACACCGTCCGGCAACGCCTGGCCGAAGTCGGTGATGAACCGTGGGCGGACTTGAACAAGACCCGGCAAACCATCACCGCCGACATGCGTCGGCGGGTCGGTATGAAGAAGTGATCAGTAACCGGGCGCTTGCTGGATGAAGGCTTGCAGGTCGGTGCCGAGTTTATCGATGGCCGCTTTGAAGTCCTGCGCGGTGATTTTTTGGCTTTCATTGGAAAGCTGTTTGCCGAACACCTTGCGCACCACTTTGGCCACGGTCTGGTTGGTTTTGGCGTCGATGAACTCGGCTTCGATAAACAGGTTGGTGTCTTGGTCGCGGTGACCGCTGGCCGCTTGTGCGGCGCCCACTACCGCGGCGACGGGCACGATTTCATACCACTTCATGCCTTCGTTCGAGGCACTCACGCCGGTGATTGCCGCGCGCATGATCAGGGTTCTCGAACCCGGTTGCGCGGTCGAGACCACCCGGTATTTCTGCCCGAGGATGCCTTTGGCTTTAGTGGTCATGTAGTTCTGGATGTCAGCGAGTGTCTGCTGATTGACCCGCTCATTGGGCTTGGGCGCCGGGTACAGCTCCAGTCGGTTGAAGGCGACGGTGTCGTAGGCATTGGGATTCCACGACGGGCTCACCCAACGCATCGCGGTGTCGCCGCTGGTGGTAGTGACTTGTTGCAGGTTGTCGTAGTTGGAAAGGTAGCCTGAGTACTGACTCGTGTCGGTGACTTTGGAGGTGCACCCGCCGAGCAGCAGGCTGGCCAGTGCAGCGCCGATAAACAGTTTTCGGGACAGGATCATGGTGGTTGGCTCCGTGGCTTCAGTCGTATTGATTTAAGTGTGTTTTGTCAAAAACGCCAGGTCATGTTTCCGGTCAAGGCCTGAATCCAGGCGTTATCGAACTGACCGGAGGTGCGATCGCCGGACAGGGTCTTGGTCTGGTCTACCGGCATATCGCCCAACCAGACAAGGGCCCAGCTGACGTTGATATCGGTGTCTTTGTTCAGCGCATAGGTGGCCCCGGTCGCCAGGCGCCATGAATCGTTCATCGGTACGTTGAGCGTGCGGTTATGGTCCGAGACGGCGGAGGTGTCGTAGGCGATACCGAAGTTCCACAACAACTGTTGCGTGGCCTGGTACTGGGCGCCGAGGGCCAGTTGGTAGGTGTCTTTGTAGTTGGCATCGATGGTGGACGATTGCGAACCGGCGACGTTGGTGTCGACTTGCACGCCGACCTCACCGAATTGCGACCAGTCCTGCCAGTTGACCGTCGCCAGCATTGCCCATTTCGGGTCCAGTTGCTGGAACAGGCTGAGGGTCACCGTTTGCGGCACTTGCGTATCGATTTTGGTGTTGAGGCCGTTCAACCGGTTCGTCAAGGGGCCGGAGCCTTTCACATCGAGGCCGTCTTCGAAGTCGAGGTCGACCTTGCTGGTGTAGGCCAGGCCGATACGCGTACCGGGTTGCGGGGCGTAGATCACCCCCAGGTTGGCGCCGTACCCCCAGGTGTTGTCCTTGTACTTGAGTTGCCCGTCGTTGCGGTCCGTGCGGTCCAGTGGTGAACGGTCGATAGCGGTCTGGGTCTGCAACATGCCGTACATGGCTTTGACGCCGACGCCCACCGACCATTGATCGTTGAAGCGATAGGCCACGCTGGGCACCAGCGACAAACCGGCGATGCTGGCGTTCTGCGCAAAGTAGCGCCCCGACCAGTCGTTGTCGTAATTGGCCGCCAGCCCGAAGTCGCCATAGGAGCCGAAACCGACACTCCAGTGCTCGTCGAGTTGATGGGTGATGAAAAAGCTGCCGCCGGGAATCGGGTCCAGCGCATTGCCGCTGCCACTGCCGGAGACATTCGTATTGGCATCGCGGTTGAACGTGAGGTCACCGTAGAGCACTTGTAAACCACCGGTGATTTGCGTGCCTGACAGATAGCTCATGCCCGCCGGGTTGCTGGCAATGGTGGAGGGGCCTTGGGCGCGGGCGGCAGCGCCGGCATTGGCCAGGCCGACGTTATCCGTGCCGACTTCGTAGAGCATGATGCCGCCTGCATTGGCCTGCTGACAGCACAGCGCAAGCAAGGTCAAGGCGGGCAGGGCGGATGGTTTTAGCTGCATGGGTTCGCCTCGCAAGATATCCGTCAAAACACGGGTGGCCGGTGTGGGTCACCCGCGATTCGCGCTGACGATTATTTGGACATTGCCGCCCGCGCCGCTTCGATCTTGGCCTTGACTGCCTCAAGGTTGAAGCTCGCGCCTTTTTGCATCGGCGGGTACTCGACGGCAGTCATCGCCAGTTTCGCGACCTGGTCCTGTACAAACACGAAGCGCCAGAACTGGTACTTGAACCATTCGAAGTAGGACAGCGAGCCGTTGGCCGAAAGGTTTTCAGCCCAGCCCATGCGCTCAAACGGGTCGAGTCGCAGGTTGGTCAGCACCGGCATGTCTGGATGCTCTTTCGGCCCAAGCCAGCCGCCCGGTTGGTTGATGAAACGGTACTTGAAGTCATCGATACGGATCGCGCCGAGGTCACTTTCACCGAAGTAGAAGATCTCATGCCGATTCGACGGACCTTTGCCGGTGATCATCGGCGTCTGGTCATAGCCATCCAGGTGAACCTTGTAGGTGGTGTCGCCTAGTTGCTTGCCTTTGAGCAGTTCTGTCGTGATGTTCGGGTTGCCGGCTGCCGCAACGAAGGTCGGGAACCAGTCCATGCCGGACATGATGCCGTTGGCTACCTGATTGGCCGGTACTTTGCCCGGCCAGCGAATAATCGCCGGCACCCGGAAGCCACCTTCCATCACCGTGCCTTTGCCCATGGCAAACGGGGTGGTGCCGCCGTCCGGCCAGGTGAAGTTTTCCGCGCCGTTGTCGGTGGTGAAGACCACGATGGTGTTGTCATCCATGCCTTCTTTTTTCAGCTTGGCCATGACGTCGCCGACGATGTCGTCGAGTTGGGCCATGCCGGCTTCCTGTTCCGACCAGCCATTTTCCGAGTTGCGCAGTTTTTCGTACTTGTCGGAAAGGTGGGTGACGATGTGCATGCGGGTCGGATTGAGCCACAGGAAGAACGGTTTGTTGTCCTGTTTGGCCTTGTCCACAAAGGCGAAGGCCTTGTCGCGGATCTCGTCGTCGACGGTTTTCATGCGCTCTGGGTAAAGCGTGCCGGCATCTTCGATTTTCTGTTTGCCGACCTTGCCCCAACGTGGCATCTCGGTCGGGTCATCGGTGGTCGTGGCCCAGCTGTGCACCATGTTGCGCGGGCCGAATTTTTCCAGCTGATCCTGCGGATAGTTGGGGTGCGCCGGGTCTTCCATGGCGTCGAGGTGATAGAGGTAGCCGAAGAACTCGTCGAAGCCATGCACGGTGGGCAGGAACTGGTTCAAGTCGCCCAAGTGGTTCTTGCCGAATTGCCCCGTGGCATAGCCCATGGCTTTGAGCGCGGTGGCGATGGTCACAGCTTCGGCGGGAATACCAATCGGCGAACCCGCCTGGCCGACCGTGGTCATGCCGGTGCGGATCGGCAGTTCGCCGGTAATGAAGTTGGCGCGTCCGGCCGTACAACTGGCCTCGGCGTAATAGTCGGTGAAGCGCATGCCTTCGTTGGCCAGTTGATCCAGATTGGGTGTTCGGCCCGCCATCATGCCCTGGTTGTAGACACCGATATTGGACCAGCCGATGTCGTCGCCCATGATGACCACAATGTTTGGCGCTTTGTCGGCGGCGTGGGTGGTGAGGGGTAGAACCATTGCAGACAACAGCACTGATGCAGCGAATAGTCTGGGAAGCTTTGTCCGGTTCATGTCGAGATCCTGTGCGCTTACGTTAATACGCTCAGACGTGCCCCCCGGCCGTCGTTAAATTTTGGATCCCCCGCGAAGAGCGTAGGTTTGAATGGTGAAATATCCAGTAATAACTAAGCAAAAAGCGCTGTAATGGGCTTAATCACCGATTGATGGCGCCTCACAAAATTAAACCGCGTCGTCGCGCATTCCATTGCTACGCTCTAATCCTGATTTGATCTCTGTGGAGAACAAGCGATGCAATCTCATCTGCAGCGGCGACTGTGCTTCCTCAGTGTGATGATCGTTTTGTTTGCAGCGCCCGTGCTCGCGGCGCAACCAGCCGCCGCCGAGACTCCGGCGGTCGAGCTGGAACCCAAGGCGCTGGAGATTCTCAAGGCCATGAGCGCGACGCTCATGAGCGCCAAAGGCATGAGTTTCAAGGCCATCACCACGTATGAGAAGCCCAGCCGGTTGGGGCCGCCCCTGGCCTACAACACCGTGGCGCTGGTGAATGTGCAGCGGCCCGACCGGCTCCGCGTGTTGACCTCGGGCGATGGCCCCGCCACCGAGTTCTACTACGACGGCAAGCAGGCTTATGCCTATGAACCGAAGCAACAGCTGCTGGCGCAAGCCGATGCCCCCGCGACGATTGATGCGACCCTCGAAGCGGCCTATCAGCGTGCCGCCATCTACTTTCCCTTCACCGATGTGATCGTCGCCGACCCGTACAAGGATCTGCAACGGGACATGCGTCTGGCGTTCTACATCGGGCAGTCGACGGTGGTGGGAGACACCACGACCGATGTCATCGCCTACGCCAACGACGTTGTGTTCGTCCAGGCATGGATCGGCGCACAAGACAAACTGCCGCGCATGTTGCGTGCGGTGTTTCGTGATGACCCGACCCAGGCCCGGCATCAGGTCGCGTTCACTGACTGGAAACTTGAATCGGCCATGTCGGCGGATTTCTTCAAGCCGGAGCATGTCGAGAACGCGCACAGGATTCAGTTTGCTCCACCGCCCGATCTGCGCGCCCCGGAAGGGGTCAAGCCACCGGTCGCAAAACCCTGAGCAAGGAACTTGCACCATGAACCGATCAACCTTCAAATGTGCCGGCCTGGTTGTTGCGTTGCTCAGTTGTAACCACGCGGCCGCCTGGTCTCACGCTTCCAGTTTTGGACGCTCCTCCGGCGGCGGTGGCTCATGGAGCCACTCCGGTGAATACGGTTCGGCGTCGGGTGGCGGCGGCAGTTGGAGCGGCGAGAGCAACCGGGGCGGCTCGGCGTCCGGTGGCGATGGCAGTTGGACTGGATCGGGCTATCGCGGTGGCTCGGCGTCTGGCGGTAGCGGCAGTTGGAACGCTCACGACGAAAATGGCGGGAATGCCTCGGGTGGCGAAGGCTCCTGGCACGGCACCGGGGCCGCGGGCGGCACGGCTTATGGAGGCGAGGGCGCGTGGCACGCCCAGGGCGAATATGGCGCCAGCGCCAGCGGCTACCACGCCGACGGGTATGGCACGACCGCTTACCATCCAGCGACCTATGGCACGAGCTATTACCACCCGCCGACCGCCGTTTATGCCAGCAGCGGCTGCTACAACTGCGGCTATAACGAGGGTGTCAATCCCGCCGCTGCGGCTGCCGTCGGGGTGGTGGCCGGTGCCGCCGTCGCCACGGCCGCCAATCAGAATGCCAACAACAACGCCTACGGCGCTGGCTACAACGCGGGAATGGTGGCCTCCGCGCCGCCGACCATGCCGATGGGCAGCACATTCGTCAGCCTTCCTTCCGGGTGTGGGCTGAGGACCGTTTCAGGGGGGACTTTTTATCAATGCGGTAATTCGTGGGTGAGACCTGCCTACGGTGCCAACGGCGTGTTCTACACCGTGGTGCCGACGCCCTGATCGAGCCCCTTGTGGAGATCGGAACAATGAACAGGCACCGTCAATGGTTGATCAGTGCGGCACTGAGTGGCGTGTTACTCGCCGGTTGCACCTCCAAAGTGGCGCAAGAACAGCAGTACTCAGGCTTTCTGCCGAGCTACCAAGGCTTGCAGGAACTGAGTTCGCCCAGTGGCCAGCAGGTGTTGCGCTGGGTGACGCCAGGGTTCGCCCCGGACGATTTTTCGACGGTGGTGTTCAACGGGCTGCAATTCTATCCCGCGCCCCAACCTGACGAACGGGTGAACCGGCAGACGTTGCAAGAGTTGCAGGCCTACACCAGCGCCAATGTGAAAAGCACCCTCGAAGAAAAATACCGCGTGGTGCCGTCCATGAACGATGTGCGGCCGGGTAAACGAACGATGATTTTGCGGGCGGCGATTACCGGGGTCACGGCGACCAGCGAGGGCATGCGCTGGTATGAAATCGTGCCGGTGGCGGCGGTGGTCGGTGCCACCGAGGCCGCGACAGGGCATCGCGATCAGAACACCGAGTTGTTCATCGAAGCCGAGTTTGTCGATGCGGCTTCCGGGCTGCCGTTGCTCAAAGTGGTGCGCAAAGTGTTTGGCGAGACCTTGAACAACGCCAGTCAGCCGATCACCGCCGAGGACTTCAAGGCCGCGATCCGGGGCATGACCAGCGATATGCGCACGCTGATGATGTAAAGGCTGCGCCTGCTGCACCGAGCGGGCGCTGCCCCGACCCTCAGCTGATCTTGCGTGAGGAACCGGCCCAGTATTTTTCCCGAACCTGGCGCCGCAATACCTTGCCGACCACCGATGTCGGCAACTCATTGACGAACACCAGCGATTTCGGCGCCTTGTAGCCACCGAGGCGCGTGCGCGTCTGGGCAATCAGCTCTTCGCAGGTGACCGTTTGCCCGTGGCGCAGGATTACCTCGGCGTGCACCGCTTCACCCCATTCCGGGTGTGGAATGCCCACCACGGCAGCCATCAACACCGAAGGGTGCGCCGCCAGCGCCGCCTCGACTTCCACCGCGTACACGTTGAAACCGCCGCTGATGATCATGTCTTTGAGTCGGTCGACGATGTACAGGTAGCCATCGGCATCGATGTAGCCGAGGTCGCCGGACTTCCACGCGCCGTCGTCGAATTCCGCTGCAGTGGCTTCCGGGTTTTCGTAGTAACCCTTGATGATCGCCTTGCAGCGAATACGAATTTCTCCGGTTTCGCCGATCGGCAGCGGCTGGCCGTCGGGATCGGCGATAAACACTTCGACGCCCGGGGTCGGTCGGCCTGCCGAGGACAGGTGTTGCAGCGCTGCGACATCACCGGGTTGATGCGCGGCTTTGTCCAGCGCGGCGATGATCATCGGTGACTCGGTGGCGGCGTAACCCTGGACGAAAATCTGTCCGAAGCACGCCACCAGTTCCCCGAGTTTGTCCGGGCTCATCGGCGCGGCGCCGTAGATCAGCGTGGTCAGCGACGAAAAGTCTTTTGGATCGGCGCGCTGCAATTCCAGCAACCGATAAAGCACAGTCGGCACCAGGAACGAGTGCGTCACGCGCTCGCGTTCGACAATCTGCCGCCAGGATTCCATGTCCAACTGGTTCAGGGTGATGTTGGTGCCGCCGCCATACACCGTGGGGAAAAACAGCATCAGCGTGCCGTGGGACAACGGCGAAACGTGCAGCAGCCGTGTCGAACTCGACAGCCCCAGATCGGTATTGATGAACGCCGCATCGCGACAGGCCATCCAGTTGTCGATGGAATACATCGCGCATTTGCCCTTGCCAGTGGTGCCACCGGTAAAGCGCAACATGCAGATGTGCTGGTCGGAATCGAGGGTGACGTCTTTGTCCAGGTCGGACGCGGCTTCGACCATCGACCAGAAGCTGTGCACGCCGGGGAGGGCGGCTTGCTCGGCGGTCGGCGGGTCCATCACCACAATCTCGCAGCCGCGATGGCGCAGCATGCCGTAGTAGCTGTCGAGCAAGCGGGTTTCGAGAAACACCACGCGCGGTTTGACCAGGTCGATCTGCCGCGCATGTTCATCCAGCGGGTCGCGCAGGTTGGTCATGACCACCGTGCCTTCCTGCTTGAAGGTGCTGGGAAACATCATCAGGCTGAGGTTGTCGTTTTCCAGGATCAGCATGAAGCGTTCACCCGCGCGCACCTGCAACATGGTGCGCAGGACATCGGCGATACGGTTGGTCAGCAGGTGGTATTGCTCGTAGGTGTAGCGCCGGTTGCGTTCGACGTTGACGATCGCTTCCTGGTCGCGATGACGCAGCGCGAGCAAGCGCATGATGCGGCTGAAATTCATTTTCATGGCGTGTGGGCCCTGTAGGACTGGCTCAGAAGAACGAGACGTTTACCGGGCACGCATGCGCGACGCGGCATCGAGGCGAATGGTTTCGCCGTTGATGTAGGCGTTCTCGATCAGGAAGGCGCAGCAATGGGCGAACTCGCGCATGTCACCGAGGCGCTTGGGGGCTTCCATCTGCGACTTCAGCGAGTCGAGAATCTTTGGGTCGAGACCGGCGACCATGGTGGTCAGGAACAGGCCCGGTGCGATGGCGTTCACACGTACGCCAATCTCGCCCAGTTCACGGGCGGCCGGCATGTTCAGGCCGATCACGCCAGCCTTGGTCGCCGCATAAGCGCATTGGCCGACCTGGCCTTCGTAGGCGGCACCGGACGACACGTTGATCACCACGCCGCGCTCTTCGCCGGCCTCGGCTTCGTTGTTGGCCATCTGCTCGGCGCACTTGGACATGACGTTGAACACGCCGTTGAGGTTGATCGCGGTGGCCTGGGCGAAACGCGCCAGCGGCGCTGCCTTGCCTTCGCGGCCCAGTACTTTGAAACCGGTCGGTACGGCGGCGCCGTTGATGCACACGTGGATCGCACCGAAGCGCGCCATCACCGCGTCCACCGCGTTCTGCACCGAGACTTCGTCGCTGACGTCTGTCTGCACGAACATCGCACGGTCCGCGCCAATCGCGGCCACGGCTTTTTCCCCGGCTTCGACGTTCAGGTCGAAGATCGCCACGCACGCGGCTTTCTCTTCCACCAGGTAATGCGCGGTCGCCAGGCCCAGGCCCGATGCACCGCCAGTGATCACAACGATTTTGTCTTGAATACGCATGAGAGTGTCCTGGTTCGCTGCCCGACCCAAAGGGGCCGGGTTGTTATTGTTAGGTGTCGAACTGACGGCTGATCAGAACGCGTTGACCCCGGTCAGGGCGCGGCCAATGATCAGTTGCTGGATCTGGGTGGTGCCTTCCGGAATCGGCACGATGATCGCTTCACGGGCGAGTTTCTCGACCAGGAAGTCGGTGGTCACACCGGCGCCACCGTGAATCTGCACGGCTTGACGGGCGATGGTCACCGCCGCTTCGCAGGCGAAATACTTGGCCATCGCCGCTTCCATTTCGGCCGGGATGCCAGCGCCGATCATCTCGGCGGCACGGTAGGTCAACAGGCGTGCGGCGTCGACGTTGGTGGCCATTTCCGCGAGCATCGCCGAGATCAATTGGTGGCCGGCGATCACCTTGCCGTGCTGCTTGCGTTCCTTGGCGTAACGCACGGCTTCTTCCAGTGCGCGACGGCCAATGCCCAGGCCTTGCGCCGCGACAAACACCCGCGAACGCTCGAAGAACGACAGGGTGTTTTTCAGTGCCTGGCCTTCGCCGCCGATGATGTTGCTGGCGGGAACCCGCACGTCGTTGAGGAAGATCTGCGCGGTGGACTGGCTGTTCCAGGCCATTTTGTGAATGTTCTGTACTTCGTACGGGTGTTCTTTGCGGTCCAGCAGGAAGTGCGTCAGGCCTTTGCGCGGGTCTTCGCCGGTACGGGCGGTGCAGATCAGGAAGTCGGAGTAGGCACCGTTGCTGATCCAGGTTTTCTCGCCGGTGATGATGTAGTCGTCACCGTCGCGGCGGGCGCGGGTCTTGATTTCCAGCACGTTGGAGCCGACGTCCGGTTCCGAGATGCCGACGCTGACGAACGAGTCGCCGCTGATCAGGCCCGGCAGGTAACGCTCGCGCAGGTGATCCGGGGCGAGTTTTTCCAGCATTTGCGCGCCGAAGGAGTTGATCACCACCGGCGTCGACAGGTCCACCGAGCAGGCGGCGACTTCTTCGAACAGCATGGTCATGGTCGGCCAGTCCAGGCCCAGGCCGCCGTTGGCTTCGCTGACCGCGCCCGACACCATGCCGAACTCGGAGAGCTGGCGCATCATCTCGGCCATTTTCTCCTTGGGCATGAACGTGTCGCGGTATTCCTTGTTGAACACCGGGTCGATCTTGTCGGCGAGGAAACGCCGGAAACTCTCGACCGCTTCGAGTTGTTCCGGGGTGCGCATGACGTGTCCCATGAGGGTTCTCCTTAAATATTCTTGTTGGCGAGAATGTTGACGGCGACCACGGCTTCTTCGATGCCGAACAGTCCGCCGCCGTTTTCCTGAATGGCAATACGGGCGCCGTCTACCTGGCGCTTGCCGGCTTCGCCACGCAGTTGCGTGACCAGCTCATGGATCTGCCCAAGACCGGTGGCGCCAATCGGGTGGCCCTTGGATTCGAGGCCACCGGACGGGTTGATCGGCATGCGACCGCCGATGGTGAAGTCACCGCGTTCGGCCGCCGGGCCGCCTTCGCCGAACGGCACCAGCATCAGCGATTCGGCGTTGAGGATTTCGCCGATGGCCGAGGCGTCGTGGACTTCCGCGACATCGACGTCGGAGGGCGAGACACCGGCCATGGCGTAGGCTTTTTTCGCGGCGAGGTGCGCGATGATTTTTTCCGGTTCGTCGAGGCCACGGTTGGTGCCGGTTTGCACCACGCTGGCAAGAACACGAACGGCGCGGTCAGCGGAATTTTTCAAGCGTTTGAGGCCTTCGGCGTTGCACAGCAACACCGCTGCGGCACCGTCACTGATCGGCGAGCACATCAGGGTGGTCAGCGGGTAGCAGATCGCGGGCGAGGCCAGCACTTCGTCGATGCTGAAGGCTTGTTGGAACTGCGATAGCGGGTTGTGCACCGAGTGCTGATGGTTCTTCGCCGCGACGGCTGCGATCTGTCGCTGAGTGGTGCCGTAACGCAGCATGTGGTTACGGGCGATGGCGGCATACACGTCCATGAACACGCTGTACGGACGCTCGGAAACAGTGCCCGGTGGCGGCACGACGCCTTCGCCCATGGCCAGCAACGTGTGTTTGTTCTGCTCGACGGTGGACACGTCCCAGCCGCCATCGAACACGGCAAACATCTTCGCCTTGTCGGGGACGTTCATCTTCTCGGCGCCGACCGCCAGCGCGATGTCGCACTGACCGGCACGCAGCGCCAGCGTGGCCAGGTTGAACGCCGATGAGCCGGAGGCGCAGGCGTTTTCCACCGAGAACACCGGCACGCCCTCGATGCCGATGCGGCGCATGGCGATCGGGCCGGGAATGCCGGTCTGACCCTGCAACATGCCGTTGGTCATGGTGCTGTAATACACCGAGCCGACGTCTTCGGTGGTAGCGCCAGCATCGTTCAACGCCAGGCTGACGGCTTCGTCGACCATGTCGTAGACGCTGCGCTCCAGCAACCGGCCAAACGGCGTCATGCCAACGCCCACTACGTAGATATCGTTCATTGTCTGATCCTGAAAAATGCGGGGACGTGGCGGCCTAGCGGCCCTTGAAGTTCGGTGCGCGTTTCTCGCCAAAGGCTTGCAGGCCTTCCTGGAAATCGGCGGTGCGCAGGTGTTGGCGCAACATCACTTGCTCGTGCTGCAAGGCGTCGTCGCGAGATTTGTCCGCCGAGGCGCGGGCCACTTCTTTCATGCGGCGCAGGGCAATCGGGCTCTTTTTGGCGATTTGCGTGGCCAGCTTCACGGCGGCGTCGGCCAGTTCGGCGTCGGCGTGGACTTCACAGACCAGGCCGTAGCCTTTCATTTCGCTCGCCGAGAGCGATTTGCCGGTCATCAGCAAGTACATCGCCATGTTCAACGGGATCAGGCGCGGCAACACGGCAGCGCCGCCAGCACCCGGAAAAACGCCGAAGTTGGCGTGGGCATCGGCGAGGGTCGCGGTTTGCGCCGCCACGACGATATCGGCGCACATCGCCAGCTCCAGGCCACCGGCCATGGTCACGCCGTTGAGCGCGGCGATCACCGGTTTGGGGAAGTTACGAAGTTGGCCGAAGACTTGATTGGCACGGTCGAGAAAGTCAGCTTCACCGGCCGCGAGGCTGGCGCCGGCCAACACTTCCTTGAGGTCGGCGCCGGCACAGAAGGCCGGGCCGCTGCCGGTGAGGATCACGGCGCGCAGTTCGTCATTGCGCGCAATGTCATTGAGGCAGCGTTCGAGTTCGGCGAGGGTCGCCAGATTCAGCGCGTTCATGGCCCGTGGCCGGTTAAGTGTCAGGCGCGCCACCGGGCCGATGATTTCGTAAAGCAGGACATCTTCACTCATGACAACTCCCCTTATTGTTAGTCGCGCTATTGGCGTAGTTGATGGGCCGATAGTAGGAATGGCGTCCGGGGCGGCGCAGGTCATTGCAACGAAAGCGCTTGTCCGCAGGAGAGCAATGGCGGGCTCAGACCTGACACGGCCCCTTTGGCTCGGGAGCTTTTGTGGTGGGCAGGTTTTTGTGGCTTGGGAGCTTTTGTGAGTAGTACGACTCCTGTGGTGGGTGGGCTTTTGTGGCGAGGGGGCTTGCCCCCGTTCGGCTGCGCAGCAGTCGTAAAACCGAATTGCACGATTTCACTGAATAAATGCAGGGGGCCGCTTCGCAGCCCAACGGGGGCAAGCCCCCTCGCCACAGAAGCCCACCAGCACAGAAGCTCACTTGCCACAGAAGCCCACCAGCACAGAAGCTCACTTGCCACAGAAGCCCACCCAGCACAGAAGCTCACTTGCCACAGAAGCCCACCACCCCAGAAGCTCACTTGCCACAAAAGCCCATCAGCCACAAAAGCCCTTCACCACACGTATTCCGTGTTCCACCTCCGCCCCTGTGAAGACACATGAATTGATTGAGAAGACCGGCGCATCAGGGCGCTTGCTTGCACCATCGCAACGGCAATCCAATAACAATTAGAGAGAGACCCTGCGATGAAAACATTCCGTGTCGTGCTGACGGTGTCGGTGTTGGCGGCCAGTATTGCCGGCGCTATGCACTGGTCGGGCGGTCAGGCCGGTGTGCCTTGGCAGGCGACTGAAAACAGCGCGGGGCAGGGTGGCCAGAAAGCGGCGACGGCCGCGACCATTGCGGTCAACGCCGCCACGGCGCAGACCATGCCGGCGGTAGATCCGCAGGTGGAAGCCGACATCCAGCACGGATTTATTGCCACCATTCCCGACGCCGAAACCACCGCCGCCGACGGTCATGTGGTCTATAGCCTCAAGGGTTACGAATTCCTCGGCAGCCCCGAGGCACCGGCCACGGTCAACCCGAGCCTGTGGGTGCAGGCGCGCAAAAGCATGGCCGCCGGGTTGTTCAAGGTCACCGACGGTTTTTACCAGGTGCGTGGTCTCGACCTGACGAACATGACCATCGTCGAAGGCAAAACCGGCCTGATCATCATCGACTGCAACCTGGCCACCGAAGTGGCGCATGCGGCGCTCGAGTTGTACTACCAGCATCGGCCGCGAAAACCGGTGGTGGCGGTGATCTACAACCACAGCCACGTCGATCACTTTGCCGGGATTCGCGGCATCGTCGATGAGGCGGACGTCAAATCGGGCAAGGTGCAAATCATCGCCCCGGCCGGGTTCATGACGACGGCGGTGGCCGAAAACGTAATGGCCGGCAACGCCATGAGCCGCCGCGCCGAATACCAGTTCGGCACCACGTTGCCGCGCAGCGCCCAGGGCCAGATCGACCTGGGCGGCGCCAAGGCCTTGTCCAGCGGCACGATTACCATGATCCCGCCGACTATCGAGCTCAACCAGCCGATTCAAAAACTGACCATCGACGGCGTCGAGATCGTCAACATGCTGGCCCCGGGCACCGAGGCGCCGGCCGAATTCATTCACTACTTTCCGCAGTTCAAAGTCCTCGACACCGGTGAACTGGCATTGCCGACCCAGCATCAGTTGCTGACGTTGCGCGGGGCAACCATCCGCGATGGCCTGGCCTGGTCGAAATACCTCAACGAGGCGCTGCATCAGTTCGCTCCCGGCGCCGACATCCTGGTGGGGCAGCATGGCTGGCCGGTGTTTGGTCATGAACGAGTGGTCAACTATCTGTCCAAGCAGCGGGACATGTACAAGTGGCTGCACGATCAGTCTTTGCGCCTGATCAACAAGGGCTACAAACCGGTGGAGATCGCTGATTACATGCGCAGTCACGTCCCGGCGAGCCTGGCCAGTGAGACGTTTACCCATGGTTTTTACGGTTCGGTGCAGCGCAACGCCAAGGCTGTGTATCAGCAATACATGGGCTGGTATGACGCCAACCCGGCCAATCTGGATGCGTTGTCCGACGGCGATTACGGCAAGAAGTTTGTCGAGTACGGCGGCGGTGCCGACGCGGTGTTGGCCCACGCCCGTACGGACTTCGCCAACGGCGAATATCGCTGGGTGGCGCAAGCCATGAGCCATTTGATCTACGCTGAGCCGAACAACAGCGCCGCGCGGCAACTGGCGGCCGATGCTCTGGAACAGTTGGGTTATCAAGCCGAGTCGGCGGTAGAGCGCAACAGCTACCTGGCGGCGGCCATGGAGCATCGCAGCGGCGGCAAGAAAATCGCTTCGCCATTGCGCACCGCCAGTCCCGACATGCTGCGGGCACTGACCATCGACAATATTTTCGATTACCTGGGCGTGCGCCTGAAGGCGCCGGATGTCGAGGGCAAACACATTGTCCTCAACTGGAACTTCACTGACGTCGGGCCGTCGGGCCAGCGCTACATGCTCAATCTGGAGAACTCGGCGCTGACCTACATTGCCGATTACAACGCCGAGAAGGCCGACGCCACGCTGACCCTGACCCGCGAAACGCTGAATGCGATCCTGGCGGAGAAAATGTCGCCCATCGAGGCGGTGTTCAAAGGCGACTTGAAGATCGATGGCAGCAAACTGGCGGTGTATGACGTGCTCGGTTCGCTGGACAAATTCTCTCCGGACTTTGAGCTGGTAGGGCCCAATGCACCGGCACGCTAGGGAGACGAACATGCAGGCGACCTTGCACGATCAAACTCAAACACACGCCGTATTGGCTGCCGAACGGGTGGCACAGGTGCTCGCCCGTCAGCAGGCTGCATCGTTGGCTGAAGGGCCGCCACCGGCCGCCTTGCGTATCGAGCGGATCGACCGGGTGATCAAGTTGCTGCTGGACAATCAGCAGCCGCTCTGTGAAGCGCTGGCCAAAGACTTTACCTGGCGCAGTCATGACCAGTCGCTGATGGCCGATGTGCTGCTGCCGGTCCAGGGCCTGAAATATGCCCGCGACCATGTGCACCGCTGGATGCGCCCGCAACGGCGTAAAGCCGAACTGGGCAGCGGCTGGCTGGGCGCCCGGGCCGAGATTCGCTATCAGCCGCTGGGGACCATCGGCATCATTTCGCCGTGGAATTTCCCCATCGCCATCGCGCTGGGGCCATTGGCCGAGGCGCTGGCGGCGGGCAACCGGGCGATTCTGTTGTTCTCCGATCAGTCGCCGGCCACGGCAGGTTTGTTGATTGAACTGCTGACTCAGCAGTTTGATGACACCGAAGTCGCGGCCTTCATTGGCGGCGCCGAACTGGGGGCGGCATTCTCCGCGATGCCGCTGGATCACCTGGTGTTTACCGGCAGCCCACGGGTCGGGCGCCTGGTCATGCGCGCGGCGGCGGAACACCTGACGCCGTTGACCCTGGAATTGGGCGGTAAATCGCCGACCATCATCGGCCGTGGCGCCGACCTGGAAAACGCCGCCCGGCGGATTTGGGGCGGCAAGGGGATCAGCGCCGGGCAGGCGTGCATCGCACCGGATTACGTCTGGGTGCACGAGGACGATTGCGAACGGCTGTTGAGCTGCATGCAAACCGAACTGCGGCGCCTGTTCCCGACACTGCTGAACAATCCGGACTACACGGCCATGGCCACGCCGGGGCAATACCGGCGAATGCAGGCCTGTCTGCAAGATGCGCTGGAACATTGCGTGCGCATCATCGAGGTCAACCCCGCCGACGAGGACTTGAGCGCGTCGCGCAAGATCGCGCCGACCCTGCTGGTGGATCCGCCGGATTCGACGCTGGCGATGCAAGAGGAAGTGTTCGGCCCGCTGTTGCCGATTCGCAGCTATCGCCAGATCAGCGAGCCGCTGGACTACATCAATGCGCACCCGCGACCGCTGGCGCTGTACTACTTCGGCGACGACCGTGCCGAGGCCCGGCATGTGCTGCAACGCACCCATTCGGGCGGCGCCTGTATCAACGAAGTCATGCAGCACCTGTTCCAGAACGATCTGCCGTTTGGTGGCTGCGGGCACTCGGGGTTTGGCCGTTATCGCGGTGGCTATGGGTTCAAGGCGTTCAGCCTGGAACGCTCGGTGTTCACGCCGCCGCGCTGGGACGTGATGGGGGCGTTGCGCCCGCCGTACGGCAAGCTGTTTCGACGGGTCATGAGTGCATTGCTGAAACCCTGAGTTGAATTCACTCCGATCAACCGTGGGAGCGGGCTTGCTCCGGGCGGCGTTCCGACGAAGGCGGTGCATCAGTCACCAACCGTGTTGGATGTGAAGCCGCCTTCGCGAGCAAGCCCGCTTGTGTCTTGGGCAGGGGATAAACTTTGGGGTGAGAGGGGTGGATGGCAAGCTGTGAGTCCGCGGTGCTTGAA
>NZ_JBNNWE010000091.1:0-23982 GCF_050280905.1 Pseudomonas sp. NPDC086278 | reverse complement strand
ACGCATCGCCGAGCGGTACATCGCGGGTTACGTGGAATAGGGGTTGGTCTGAGCAATAGATGGCCGGGGTTAGGCCGATGGTTTTGAGTTCGGGGCGCGAATACTACCGTATCGAGGACACGATCGCACTGGAAATTCGGCCCCTGTCCGCTCCCGAAGCCGCAGGCCTGGAAGTGTTGCAGGATGCTTCCCCTCTGTTCAACCTGCTCAGCGAACTGCACCTGAGCGAATTCGAGTCGCAGCACCTGTTGCGCCAGATCAGTGAGCGTGACCGCAACCTTGCGGCATTCTTGAAATCCCAGAACAAACGCATCGATTTACTGAGCCAGGTGATCGCCATCACCGTGCTGGGGCAGATCGGCGACCCGCAACCGGTGATCATTTCCGAAGGCGGGCTCGACTTTCAGCACCCGACGCCGATTTCGGTGGGTGCACACCTGTCGGTCAAACTGGTGCTGATGCCGCAAGCCCTCGGCCTGCTGCTACGGGCGCGCGTCACCCATTGCGATCGCAAGGGTGGCGGCTACGACGTCGGTACCGAGTTCGAGCGCCCGACCGATGCCCAGCGGCAATTGCTTGCCCGCTACATTTTGCAGAAGCAGGCCCAGGAACGACGTCTGGCCCGCGAAAACGAATCAGGCATTTAATTTAAGGAAGAACCGTGACCCTCATCTACGGCCATCGCGGCGCCAAGGGCGAAGCACCGGAAAACACGCTGAACAGTTTTCAGCAATGCCTCAAGCACGGCGTGCGCCGCTGCGAACTGGACTTGCACCTGTCCAAGGATGGCGAGTTGATGGTCATCCACGACCCGACGCTCAAGCGCACCACCGACCGTCGCGGCAAAGTCGTCGAGCATACCGCCGCCGACCTGGTGACCTACGACGCGCGCAAGGGCGGTCCGGGCTGGATCAAGCCGTGCCCGATTCCGACACTGGAAGAATTGTTCGAAAAGTGCGACTTCGAGCACTGGCAGCTGGAAGTCAAAAGTGCATCCCGCACCCGCGCCGCCACTACCGTGCTGGCGATTCGCGAGATGGCGCAGCGATTCGGCCTGCTCGACAAGGTCACGATCACCTCAAGCTCACGCGAAGTGCTCAAAGCCGCGCTGGACCTGGTGCCGGACGTGTCTCGTGGCTTGGTTGCCGAGTACGCGTGGCTCGACCCGTTGAAAGTCGCGCAAAGCTACGGCTGTGAGATTCTGGCGCTGAACTGGACGCTGTGTACGCCGGAACGCCTGCAGAAGGCGCAGCGTCAGGGGCTGCATGTGTCGGTATGGACGGTCAACGAGCCCGCGCTGATGCGCAGACTCGCCGACTTCGGCGTTGACAGCCTGATTACAGACTTTCCCGGTTTGGCCACTGCCACCCTCGAGAATTGCTGAAATCGGTCTCCCCGGCCGGCTCAGGCCACCGGCCGGAGCCGCTCAAAAAAGCCGGTTGAGGCCGTCGTAAGCGGCTACCCGATAGGCTTCGGCCATGGTCGGGTAGTTGAACGTCGTGTTGACGAAATACTTCAAGGTGTTGAGTTCACCCGGCTGGCTCATGATCGCCTGGCCGATGTGAACAATCTCCGAAGCCTGATAACCGAAGCAGTGAACGCCCAGCACTTCCAGGGTTTCACGGTGGAACAGAATCTTCAGCATGCCCTGAGGCTCGCCGGCAATCTGCGCACGCGCCATGCTCTTGAAGAACGCCTTGCCGACTTCGTATGGCACTTTGGCCTGAGTCAACTCCTGCTCGTTCTTGCCGATCGAGCTGATCTCCGGAATGGTGTAGATGCCGGTCGGCACGTCATTCACAAAGCGCCAGCTGCCGTTATCGACGATGCTGCCAGCGGCGGAACGGCCCTGGTCGTGCGCGGCACTGGCCAGGCTCGGCCAGCCGATCACGTCACCGGCACCGTAGATGTTCGGTACGCAGGTGCGGTAGTTCTCGTCGACTTCGATCTGGCCACGGCTGTTGACCTTGACGCCGATGTTTTCCAGACCCAACTGATCGGTGTTACCGGTACGGCCGTTGCACCAGAGCAAGGCGTCGGCTTTGATTTTCTTGCCGGACTTGAGGTGCAGGATCACGCCGTTGTCCACGCCTTCGACACGGTCGTAGTCTTCGTTGTGGCGAACCGTAATGTTGTTGTTGCTGAAGTGATAGCTCAACGCCTGGGAGATTTCCGAGTCGAGGAAGCTCAACAACTGACCACGGTTGTCCACCAGTTCAACCAGTACGCCCAGACCGCTGAAGATCGAGGCGTATTCGCAACCAATCACGCCTGCGCCGTAAACGATGAGTTTGCGTGGGGTGTGGCCGAGGCTGAGGATGGTGTCGCTATCGTAGATACGCGGGTGATGGAAATCGATGTCCGCCGGGCGATAAGGCCGCGAGCCGGTGGCGATGATGATGTGCTTGGCCACCAGTTTTTCGACCACGCCGTTGGCACAAACCACTTCGACGGTTTGCTCGTCGGCGAAGCTGCCGGTGCCGAAGAACACGTCGACACGGTTACGGGCGTAGTAGCCGGTGCGCGAAGCGACTTGTTTGGAGATGACTTTTTCGGCGCTTTTCAGCACGTCCGGGAACGAAAACCAGCGCGGTTCACCAATGGCCCGGAACATCGGGTTGGTGTTGAACTGCATGATCTGCCGGACCGAGTGACGCAGTGCCTTGGACGGGATGGTGCCCAAGTGGGTGCAGTTGCCGCCGACCTGGCGACGGCTGTCGACCATCGCCACCTTGCGCCCTGCTTTGGCGGCGTTCATTGCCGCGCCTTCTCCCGCCGGGCCGGAACCCAGCACCACCACGTCGTAGTTGTAGACAGCCATGCGTACTCCTCAGAACAGGCCGCGGCGCCCTCGGCACCGGCGGCTAAATCACGCCGTTTTGCGGCGTGAAGGAACAATTTGGGGCCAATGCAGAACCCGGACACAGTCTATAGAAGCGTCAACGCCGCGCACATTAACCCTTGGTCGCGTCGTAGGCTACTTTTGCCTGCACTACAACGCCAGCCTTCAATGCGCGAATCGCCGAGATCATTCGCTTTTGCCGCCACTGAGGCGTTCAAAAGCCTGATTGGTCCGGGTGACGAAACCTGTATCGGCACGAATCACGAAGAATGCACCGATGTCGTGTTTTTCGGCGTAGTCCCAACCTTTTTCGGGGCCAAGAATCAGCAGCAGCGTCGATAAGCCATCGGCCATCAACGCTGAAGGATGAATCACCGTGACTGACGCCAATGTGTGTGAGACCGGTGTACCGGTGCGGGCATCGAAGGTGTGGGAAAAACGCCTTCCGTCCTGCTGAAAATAGTTGCGGTAGTCGCCGGATGTCGACAAGCCATAGCCGTCGACATCGATGATCTTTTGCGCGACCTGCTGGTCCTCACGGGGTTCTTCCAGCGCGATTTTCCACGCGGTGCCGTCGAGCTTTTTGCCTGAGGCCTTGAGTTCGCCGGTGGCTTCGGCGAGGTAATTGTGGATGCCCATGGCCTCGAGTCTGGCGGCTATGGTATCGACCGCATAACCGGCCGCGATGCTGTTGAAGTCGACTTCGACGGCGGCGTCCTTGCACAACTGATCCCGGTCGATGTGCAGATGCTGGTAACCGACGCGCTGTCGCACCTTCGCCAGTGCCTGGGCATCGGGGACTTTTTCTTCCCGGCCTTGCGGACCGAAGCCCCAGAGGTTGAGCAGCGGTTCGACCGTCAGGTCGTAGGAACCTTCGCTTTGCTCCGACAGTTGTTCGCCGACCCGGACCAATTTGAGAATGGGCGCAGGCATTGTCTGACAGCGATTGGCGGGCAGATCGTTGAAGCGCTCGATATCTGAGTCGCTGCGGTAAGTGGACATCTGCTGATCGACCTCGGCGAGGATTTTTTCGACCTGCGCCTGCACTGCTTCCGGAGCCGGGAGACCGGCGTGGCGCACGTATTTGATCGAATACGTGCTGCCCATGGTCGAGCCGCCAAAGCTTTCCATGGAATCGCTATTGCCGCAGCCGGTCAGGGCCACACTCAGCAACAGGACAAAACCCTTGCGTTTCAACAATCTGACTTCCCCTTCAAACCTCTGACACCGCGCCAAGGCCGCCATTATGCGACACAAATGTGGAAACGGGCTTGCTCGCGAAGGCGGTGTGTCAGGCCACATTGATGTCGACTGATACGGCCTCTTCGCGAGCAAGCCCGCTCCCACATTTAGATCTGGCTGATGGCTATAGCGGTTAACAAGCAACCTAACTAGTGGTTGCCTATCTATACTCATACACATATCGTTACAAAACTGTTCGGTGCGTGCCTGCGAGCTTCGACCGACAGCGAGGACGTGTCTAGACCATGGATTTCCGACAAGACAGCCAAAAGTGAGTACGTTCAAATGTCCTCGAATACGGGTAAAGGCAAGGCGATCTTTCGCGTTGTCAGCGGCAACTTTCTCGAAATGTTCGATTTTATGGTCTACGGCTTCTACGCCACGGCCATCGCCAAAACCTTCTTCCCTGCCGACAGCGCGTTCGCGTCCCTGATGCTGTCGCTGGCTACTTTCGGTGCTGGCTTCCTGATGCGGCCGCTGGGGGCCATCTTCCTCGGTGCTTACATCGACCGTCACGGCCGTCGCAAGGGCTTGATCATCACCCTGGCGATGATGGCGGCCGGTACGGTGCTGATTGCCTGCGTGCCGGGTTACGCCACATTGGGTGTCGCCGCTCCGCTGATCGTGCTGTTCGGTCGATTGCTGCAAGGTTTCTCCGCCGGCGTCGAGTTGGGCGGTGTCTCGGTGTACCTGGCCGAAATTTCCACGCCGGGCCGCAAAGGCTTCTTCGTCAGTTGGCAGTCCGCCAGCCAGCAGGCAGCGGTGGTATTCGCCGGGTTGCTGGGGGTGGGTTTGAACCACTGGCTCAGCCCGGAACAAATGGGCGATTGGGGCTGGCGCGTGCCGTTCCTGATCGGCTGCATGATCGTGCCGGTGATCTTCGTGATCCGTCGTTCGCTGGAAGAAACACCCGAGTTCCAGGCGCGTAAACACCGCCCTACCCTGCGCGAAATTGTCCGCTCGATCGGCCATAACTTCGGCATCGTCATCGCCGGCATGGCGCTAGTGGTGATGACCACGGTGTCGTTTTATCTGATCACCGCCTACACCCCGACATTCGGCAAAGCCGAGTTGCACTTGTCGGATCTGGACGCGTTGCTGGTGACGGTGTGCATCGGCCTGTCGAACTTCTTCTGGTTGCCGGTGATGGGTTCGCTTTCCGACAAGATCGGGCGCAAACCCCTACTGTTGGCGGCGACTATTCTGGCGATCCTCACCGCTTACCCGGCACTGTCGTGGCTGGTGGCGAACCCGAGTTTCAGCCATTTGCTGATCGTCGAGTTGTGGCTGTCGTTCCTGTATGGCTCGTACAACGGCGCCATGGTCGTGGCGCTGACCGAGATCATGCCGGTGGAAGTGCGGACCACCGGTTTCTCTTTGGCCTACAGCTTGGCGACCGCGACCTTTGGCGGGTTTACGCCGGCGGCGTGTACGTACCTGATTCATGTGCTGGACAACAAGGCTGCGCCGGGGATCTGGCTCAGTGGCGCGGCGGTGTTGGGGTTGATCGCGACGCTGGTGCTGTTCCGGGGCAACAAGCATGAACTGCGCACCGCACAGGCTGCTGTGGTTGGCGGGGCGTGACAGACCGCATTCGCGAGCAAGTCCGCTCCCACATTTGATCGCATTTCTCCAGGACGAACTCTGGCAAATGTGGGAGCAGGTTTGCTCCGGGCGGCGTTGCGACGAAGACGCCGGCCCAGGCAACACACCCACAACTGACAAACCGCACAAACAAAAACGCCCCGACCAAAGTCGGGGCGTTTTCATGTGCGGCTAAGGCTTAGCGCGGGAACGCTGGCGGGTTTACACCGGCCATGTCTTCCATCACGCGAACCACCTGGCAGCTGTAACCGAATTCGTTGTCGTACCAAACGTACAGAACAACGCGGTTGTCTTGGCTGATGGTTGCCTCAGCGTCTACAACACCGGCATGGCGCGAGCCGACGAAGTCGGTGGACACCACTTCCTGCGAGTTGACGTAGTCGATTTGCTTATGCAGATCGGAGTGCAGCGCCATGTAGCGCAGGTACTCGTTCATCTCTTCACGGGTGGCGGCTTTCTCAAGGTTCAGGTTGAGAATGGCCATCGACACGTTCGGCGTCGGAACGCGGATGGCGTTACCGGTCAGCTTGCCGGCCAGTTCAGGCAGCGCTTTGGCAGCGGCAGTGGCAGCACCGGTCTCGGTGATGACCATGTTCAGCGCGGCGCTACGACCACGGCGATCGCCTTTGTGGAAGTTGTCGATCAGGTTCTGGTCGTTGGTGTACGAGTGAACCGTTTCAACGTGACCGTTGATGATGCCGAACTTGTCGTTGACCGCTTTGAGCACCGGCACGATGGCGTTGGTGGTGCAGGAAGCAGCCGACACGATCTTGTCGTCAGCGGTGATTTCGCCGTGGTTGATGCCGTGAACGATGTTCTTCAGCTTGCCTTTACCTGGCGCAGTCAGAACAACGCGGTCGATACCCGGGCACGCCAGGTGCTGGCCCAGGCCTTCGGCGTCACGCCATACACCGGTGTTGTCCACCAGCAGTGCGTCTTTGATGCCGTACTGGGTGTAATCCACTTCAGTCGGGTTTTTCGCGTAGATAACCTGGATCAGGTTGCCGTTGGCGGTGATGGTGTTGTTGGCTTCATCAATGGTGATGGTGCCATCGAACGGGCCATGAACCGAGTCACGACGCAGCAAACTTGCACGCTTGACCAGATCGTTTTCGGCGCCCTTGCGGACAACAATGGCGCGCAGACGCAGGCCGTCGCCACCACCGGTTTTCTCGATCAGGATGCGCGCCAGCAGACGGCCGATACGACCGAAGCCGTACAGCACAACGTCAGTGCCTTTGCGCGCGGAAGCGTTTTGCTGGCCAACAACGTCAGCCAGTTCTTCACGGACGAACTGCTCGGCAGTACGACCATTGCCTTCGGCCTTGAATTTGACCGCAAGCTTGCCCAGGTCTACCGAGGCAGCACCGAGCTTGAGCTCGCTCATTGCCTTGAGCAGCGGGAATGTTTCGTGGACGGACAATTCGCTGTCATCGGACTGACGATGACGAGCAAAGCGGTGAGCTTTGAGAATCGCAATGACTGAACGATTGATCAGGCTGCGGCCATAGATCGAGCTCACCACGTTGTTATTGCGGTAGAGCTGACCGATAAGCGGAATCATCGCTTCTGCGAGTGCTTCACGGTCGATCCATTCACCAAGACACTGGTCGGGCTTCTGAGTCACGGGAACCTTCCACATGTAGGGGCAGAAAAAAGGGGCTACATTATGCCGCCGAGTGCATCTCGTAGCAATGCGCGCTTGTCGTGCGATCCGTAACATTTTCCTCTTCAAAAAAATTACGCCGCGCTAAAGCCCAGCAAAACCGCGGCTTCCAGCGCAGTCAATTTTTTGGAGATAACGCTACCTTGTCCGTAACCCTCCGTAACACCGGTTGTTTTTGCCACTACATAATCGGCATTTTTTGCTAAAAAACCTGCGGATATTGTCTTTACCACTACATTTCGCCAAACCTGCGTAATAGACGCAGTCTGCAACTGACAGGCGGCATCCGGGACCGCTACACTTACCGACTTTGTCGCAACGCTTGGAGCTCAACCTTCCGTGCCCGTTCTGCGTCTACCGCTTCTCCCTGCCGCGGCAGGTAAACAGCACTGGGGCAACCTGCCCGGTGCCGCCCTGAGCCTGGCCATCGCCGAGGCTGCCAGCGCTGCCAAGCGCTTTACCCTGCTGCTGACCGCCGACAGCCAAAGTGCCGAACGGCTGGAACAGGAGCTGAGTTTCTTCGCCCCGGATTTGCCCGTGCTGCATTTCCCGGACTGGGAAACCCTGCCCTACGACCTGTTTTCGCCGCACCAGGACATCATTTCCCAGCGCATCGCTGCTTTATACCGGCTACCGGAGCTGAGCCATGGCGTGTTGGTGGTGCCGATCACCACCGCACTGCATCGCCTGGCGCCGACCAAATTCCTGCTCGGCAGCAGTCTGGTGCTGGACGTCGGCCAGAAGCTCGATGTCGAGCAAATGCGCACACGGCTTGAAGCCAGCGGCTATCGCTACGTCGACACGGTGTACGAGCACGGCGAATTCACGGTCCGCGGCTCATTGATCGATCTGTTCCCGATGGGCAGCAAACTGCCTTTCCGCATCGATTTGTTCGATGACGAAATCGAGACGCTGCGCACCTTCGATCCGGAGAACCAACGCTCCATCGACAAAGTCGACACGGTCCGCCTGCTGCCCGCGCGCGAATTTCCATTGCAGAAAGACGCGGTCACCCGCTTCAAGGCGCGTTTCCGTGAGCGTTTCGACGTGGACTTCCGTCGCTGCCCGATCTTCCAGGACTTGAGCAGCGGCATCACGCCGGCTGGTATCGAGTACTACCTGCCGTTGTTTTTCGACGAAACCTCGACGCTGTTCGATTACCTGCCGCAGGACACGCAAGTGTTTTCCCTGCCGGGCATCGAGCAGGCCGCCGAGAATTTCTGGAACGACGTGCGCAATCGCTACGAAGAGCGTCGCGTCGACCCCTCCCGTCCTTTATTGCCTCCCGCCGAGCTGTTCCTGCCGGTGGAGGACTGCTTTGCGCGACTGAAGACCTGGCCGCGTGTGGTCGCCAGCCAACAAGACGTGGAAACCGGTGTCGGGCGCGAACGCTTCCCGGCGCGAGAACTGCCGAACCTGGCTATCGAAGCCAAGGCCACCCAACCCTTGGCGGCGCTGGCCGGCTTCCTCGATGAATTCCCCGGGCGCGTACTGTTTACCGCCGAGTCCGCAGGCCGTCGCGAAGTGCTGCTGGAACTGCTCGAACGCCTCAAGCTGCGGCCGAAAACCGTCGACAGCTGGCCGGACTTCGTCGCGAGCAAGGAGCGCCTGGCGATCACCATCGCCCCGCTCGACGAAGGTCTGGTGCTCGACGACCCGGCGTTGGCACTGGTCGCCGAAAGTCCGTTGTTCGGTCAACGCGTGATGCAGCGCCGTCGCCGCGAGAAACGCGCCGACGCCAACAACGATGCCGTCATCAAGAACCTCACCGAACTGCGTGAAGGCGCGCCGGTGGTGCACATCGATCACGGCGTCGGTCGCTACCTCGGGCTGGCAACCCTTGAAATCGACGATCAGGCGGCTGAATTCCTGACGCTGCAATACGCCGAAGGCGCCAAGCTGTACGTGCCGGTGGCCAACCTGCACCTGATCGCCCGCTACACCGGCAGCGACGACGCCCTCGCCCCGCTGCACCGCCTCGGCTCCGAGACCTGGCAGAAAGCCAAACGCAAAGCCGCCGAACAGGTGCGCGACGTAGCCGCCGAACTGCTCGACATCTACGCCCGTCGTGCCGCCCGCGAGGGTTACGCATTCGCAGACCCGAAAGCCGATTACGCCACCTTCAGCGCCGGTTTTCCCTTCGAAGAAACCCCCGACCAGCAAACCACCATCGAAGCGGTGCGCGCCGACATGCTCGCGCCGAAACCGATGGATCGGCTGGTCTGTGGCGATGTCGGTTTCGGCAAGACCGAAGTGGCGATGCGCGCCGCCTTCATTGCCGTGCACGGTGGTCGTCAAGTGGCGATCCTGGTGCCGACCACGCTGCTCGCCCAACAGCACTACAACAGCTTCCGCGACCGCTTCGCCGACTGGCCGGTGACCGTGGAAGTGATGAGCCGCTTCAAATCGGCCAAGGAAATCAACGCCGCCGTCGCAGACCTTGCCGAAGGCAAGATCGACATCGTCATCGGTACGCACAAGCTGCTGCAGGACGACGTCAAAATCAAAAACCTGGGGCTGGTAATCATCGACGAAGAACACCGTTTTGGTGTGCGTCAGAAGGAACAGCTCAAGGCGCTGCGCAGTGAAGTCGACATCCTCACCCTCACCGCCACGCCGATTCCGCGCACGCTGAACATGGCGGTGTCGGGCATGCGCGACTTGTCGATCATCGCCACGCCGCCAGCCCGGCGCCTGTCGGTGCGGACCTTCGTCATGGAGCAAAACAAGAGCACGGTCAAAGAAGCCCTGCTCCGTGAGTTGCTGCGTGGTGGCCAGGTCTACTACCTGCACAACGACGTGAAGACCATCGAGAAATGCGCCGCCGACCTCGCTGAACTGGTGCCGGAAGCACGCATCGGTATCGGTCATGGGCAGATGCGCGAGCGCGAACTCGAACAGGTCATGAGCGACTTCTACCACAAGCGTTTCAACGTGCTGATCGCCTCGACCATCATCGAGACCGGCATCGACGTGCCAAGCGCCAACACCATCATCATTGAGCGTGCCGACAAGTTCGGCCTGGCGCAGTTGCACCAGTTGCGCGGCCGCGTCGGGCGCAGTCACCACCAGGCTTACGCCTACCTGCTGACCCCGCCGCGCCAGCAAATCACCACGGATGCGGAAAAGCGCCTGGAAGCGATCGCTAATACCCAGGACCTGGGCGCGGGCTTCGTGCTCGCCACCAACGACCTGGAAATCCGCGGTGCCGGCGAACTGCTGGGCGACGGCCAGAGCGGGCAGATTCAGGCGGTCGGTTTTACGCTGTACATGGAGATGCTCGAACGCGCGGTGAAGTCGATCCGCAAGGGCGAACAACCGAACCTCGACCAGCCGTTGGGCGGTGGCCCGGAGGTCAACCTGCGGGTGCCGGCGCTCATCCCCGAAGCCTATCTGCCGGATGTCCACGCTCGGCTGATTCTTTACAAACGCATCGCCTCGGCCACCGATGAAGAAGGCCTCAAGGACTTGCAGGTCGAGATGATCGACCGTTTCGGCCTGTTGCCGGAACCGACCAAGAACCTGATGCGCATCACTGCGCTGAAGCTGCAAGCCGAACTGCTGGGCATCAAGAAAGTCGACGGCGGCCCGCAAGGTGGCCGCATCGAGTTCGCGGCGCAGACACCGGTCGACCCGCTGACCCTGATCAAACTGATTCAGGGCCAGCCCAAACGCTACAAATTCGAAGGCGCCACGATGTTTAAATTCATGGTGCCGATGGAGCGCCCGGAAGAACGCTTTAATACTGTAGAGGCGCTGCTTGAGTGCCTCATCCCGAAAACTGCTTGAAGGACGCCGCATGCGCCTGTTTCGCTCACTGACTTCGCTGACCCTGTTGATAACAGCGCTGGTTGCCCCCTCGGCGTTTGCCGCTGACCTGTATCAGGTTGAAATGATTCTGGTCCGCCAAAACGCTGTGCCCGCCATTGCCAGCCGGGCTGCACCGGAAGACTGGGCCGCCGGCGCCCAGCGCATCAGCCCCGACAGCCTGCGCACGCCGAGCCTGAATGGTGAAGTGGCAAAACTCACTGCCAGCGCCGACTACACCGTGTTGCTGCATAAGGCCTGGCAGCAGAACCTCAGTGAAGAAGCGAGCAAAATCGCGATCAGCGATGGCGCAGAACAATATGGTCAGTTCCCGATCGAGGGCACGTTGAACCTCAAGCTGGGGCGCTTCACCGACGTCGACGCCGACTTCTGGGTCAATCAGATCGACGGCAACGGCATGGTCACCGCCAGCGAACGCCTCAAGCAAGAAAGCCATACCAAGAACGGCCAGCTGAACTTCCTCGACAACGGCCACCTCGGCCTGCTGATCAAGATCACCTCGCTCACCGCGCCTGCGCCTCGGCCAGTCCCCGATGAAATACCGGACTGATTGAAGTCCTTATGCCTGCGACCCTGAGCAAACCCCTGGCACCTTCATGGGTCAGTCGATTCAAGGAACAGAGCCTGGAACGTGGCCGTCGCTACGCCCTGGAGAACCGCGTGCGGATCGTCGAAGTCGGCGACGCGACAATCACTGCCGCGTGCGAAGGCTCTGGGGGCAACGTCTACCGTCAGACCATTCGCCTGCGCGAGTCGGCCAAAGCCACCTTGCTGATGGTCGACGCCACCTGCACCTGCCCCGTCCATAGCAACTGCAAACATTGCGCGGCGGTGTTGCTCAAAGTCCAGGAAACCCTGGCCTACCCCGCTGCCGCGCAAGACGCCGAGCTACTGGAAAAACTGCAGGCCGTGCTGGAAAACCGCAGCCCGAAAGCCCCGCCCCAATTGCTGGTCGATAACGTGCAACCGGTGCCGCGCCTGTGGCTGGCAAGTATCGAATTCAGCGCCTTCGAGCCACGCAACGGCAAAATGCAGCGCTACATCCAGCATCGGGCGGCGCTGTCTTTCAGCTATCTGGATGAATACGTTTGCGGGCAGAAGAACGCCGACGTACTGATTCGTCAGGAAACCCAGACGCTGCGGATAAAACGTCACCCGGAAGTCGAACAGGCCTACCGGGAACAGTTGCGGATACTCGGCTTCAAGATTGCCACTCGGCAAAGCAAAGCCTTGCCGGAAAGCGCCGGCGAGCTCTATGAAATGGTCAACGACAGCGCCTGGCTGACGTTTACCCTTAATGAGCTGCCGAAGCTGCGCACCCAAGGCTGGGAGTTGCAGATCGACGAAGATTTCGGTTTCGACCTGACCGCTGTCGACGACTGGTACGCCACTGTCGAGCAAATGCCCGAGCGCGACTGGTTTGATCTGGAACTGGGGATCATCGTCAACGGCGAGCGCCTGAGTCTGCTGCCGATCCTGCTGAACCTCATGCGTTCGCACACCGAAATCCTCAACCCGGAACGCCTCGCCCGGCGGCGCGACGACGAGCTGATTCTGGTCAACATCCCGAATCGCCCGAACTCCGAATACGGTCCGCTGCAAGTCGCCCTGCCCTTCGGTCGCTTGAAACCGGTGCTGGCCACCCTCGGCGAGTTCTACCTGCAAGGGCCCGGCGAAACCACGTTGCGCCTGAGCAAGGCCGACGCCACGCGCCTGAATCCGCTGGAAGGCATGCCGCTGCTGTGGGAAGGCGGCGAACAGATTCGCACCTTCGCCCAGCGTCTGCGGGACATCAAGGACTACACCGCCACCGCGCCGGAAGGCTTGAACGCGACGTTGCGCCCATATCAGCTCGAAGGTTTGAGCTGGATGCAGTCGCTGCGGCAACTGGAAGTGGGCGGCATTCTCGCGGACGACATGGGCCTGGGTAAAACCCTGCAAACCCTGGCGCACGTTCTGAGCGAGAAGAACGCCGGACGCCTTGATCGACCGTGCATGGTGGTGATGCCCACCAGCCTGATCCCGAACTGGCTCGACGAGGCGGCGCACTTCACGCCGCAACTCAAAGTGGTCGCGCTGTACGGCGCCAGTCGCAAAAAGCATTTCGATACGCTGGCTGATTACGACCTGATCCTGACCACCTATGCGCTGTTGCCCAAGGACATCGAACGCCTGGCTGCGCAACCGTTGCACGTGCTGGTGCTGGATGAAGCGCAGTACATCAAGAACCCTGGCAGCAAAGCGGCGCAAGCGGCACGCGAGCTGAATGCACGGCAGCGTCTGTGCCTGAGCGGCACGCCACTGGAAAACCACTTGGGTGAACTGTGGTCGCTGTTTCACTTTTTGCTGCCTGGCTGGCTCGGCGACGTGAAGAGCTTCAACCGCGATTACCGCGTGCCGATTGAAAAGCGCGCCAGCGAAGTAAGACTTCAGCACTTGAACGGTCGGATAAAACCGTTCCTGCTACGCAGGACCAAAGAGCAGGTCGCGACGGAATTGCCGCCGAAGACTGAAATCATTCATTGGGTCGAACTCAACGAAGCTCAGCGCGACGTATACGAGACCATGCGCCTGGCGATGGACAAGAAAGTCCGCGACGAGATCACCCGCAAAGGCGTGGCTCGCAGCCAAATCATCATCCTTGAAGCGCTGCTGAAACTGCGGCAGGTCTGTTGCGACTTGCGCCTGGTGAACGATGCCGCCGTGCCGACGCGCGGCAGCACCTCGGGCAAGCTCGACAGCCTGATGGAAATGCTGGAGGAGTTGTTTGAGGAAGGTCGGCGGATTCTGCTGTTTTCTCAATTCACCTCGATGCTGGCCCTGATCGAAGTCGAGCTGAAGAAGCGTGGCGTTGAATACGCCTTGTTGACCGGACAAACCCGTGACCGACGCGCGCCGGTGAAGGACTTCCAGAGTGGCAAGCGTCAGATCTTTCTGATCAGTTTGAAGGCCGGTGGTGTGGGGTTGAACCTGACCGAAGCGGATACGGTGATTCATTACGATCCGTGGTGGAACCCGGCGACAGAAAATCAGGCAACTGACCGGGCGTATCGCATCGGCCAGGAGAAGCCGGTATTCGTCTACAAGATGATTGCCCGTGGCACGGTCGAGGAAAAAATTCAGCACCTGCAAAAGGAAAAATCCGACCTGGCGGCTGGCGTGCTGGACGGGCGCAAGGCCGGGGACTGGAAGCTGCAGAGTGATGATATTGAGGCGCTGTTTGCGCCGTTGCCGGATAAGCTGGAGAAGCGCTGAGGCCGCGCTTCTGGTCAGATCGCTATGCGGTGTAGAGCCTGCCTCAGCCCTTGAGCACCCGCGCCAATGTCGACTTCACCTTGCCCATCCCGTCATGCAACGCTTGCTCGATCTCGGCCATGGTAATCACCGCCGTCGACTTGCCCGCCGCCGGGTTCACCACCAGCGCCAGACAGGCGTAATCCAGTTCAAGCTCGCGGGCCAGTGCGGCTTCCGGCATGCCGGTCATGCCAACGATGTCGCAGCCGTCACGCTCCAGCTTCGCAATTTCAGCGACGGTTTCCAGTCGCGGCCCCTGCGTGCAGGCATAGACGCCCTGACTGCTGTAATCCACACCCTCGGCCGCCAACGCCGCGATCAATTGCTGCCGCAGCGGTTCACTGTAGGGATAACTGAAATCGATGTGGGTGACCTGTTCCAGGTCATCGGCAAAATAGGTGTGCTCGCGCCCGCTGGTGTAGTCGATCAGTTGGTGTGGCACACAGAAATGCCCGGTGCCCATCGCGGCATGAATGCCGCCCACGGCGTTGACCGCAAGGATCGCTTCGGCGCCAGCCTGCTTCAGCGCCCATAGGTTGGCGCGGTAGTTCACCTGATGTGGCGGGAAGCGGTGCGGGTGACCGTGACGGGCGAGGAACAGCACTTCCCTGCCGGCGTATTCACCCACCTGCACCTCGGCCGAAGGTGCGCCGTAAGGCGTGTCCACCGCCAGTGACTGACGGATGTTCAGGCCTTCGAGTTGAGTCAGGCCGGTGCCACCGATAATCGCGTAAACCGTCATAACGTAAGGTCCTTATTCAATCAGTTGAGCGTCTTTGAGTGCGCCGACGGCTGCCAGCCAGCGCGGGTGCTGACGGTATTCGAGGTTGGCGTAGGACTGGCCGCGCATCCGTGCAATGCGCTCCGAAGGTTTGACTTTCAGGCGTTGGGCGGCGCTCAGGGCCAACTCGGCGGCGGCGCGATCGTTGCACACCAGACCCATGTCACACCCGGCGGTCAGCGCGGCTTCGATTCGACTGGCCGCATCGCCAACCACGTGGGCGCCGGCCATCGACAAATCGTCGCTGAAGATGACGCCGTCGAATTGCAATTCGCCGCGCAGAGTGTCCTGCAACCAGCGGCGGGAAAACCCGGCAGGCTGGGAATCGACTTGTGGATAAATGACGTGAGCCGGCATGACCGCTGCCAGTTGCTTGCTCAATCTGGCGAACGGCACCAGGTCGTTGGCGCGTATTTCTTCGAGGCTGCGTTCGTCGTTCGGGATCGCGACGTGGGAGTCCGCCTCCGCCCAACCGTGACCGGGGAAATGCTTGCCGGTCGCGGCCATGCCAGCGCTGTTCATGCCACGGATGAACGCACCTGCGAGTAACGCTGCGCGCTCTGGATCGCCTTCAAACGAGCGCGTGCCGACGACAGCGCTGCGCTGGTAATCGAGGTCCAGCACCGGGGCGAAACTCAGGTCGAGGCCGACGGCCAACACTTCGGTGGCCATGATCCAGCCGCACTGCTCGGCGAGGTATTCGGCGTTCGGGTTATCGGCAATGGCGCGCATGGCCGGCAGTCGCACAAAGCCTTGGCGCAGACGCTGAACACGACCGCCCTCCTGGTCCACCGCGAGCAGCAGATCGGGGCGAATGGCACGGATCGCCGCGCTCAACTCGCGTACCTGGCGCGGGTTTTCAATGTTGCGCGCGAAAATGATCAGGCCGCCCACTTCGGGCTGGCGCAACAATTGGCGATCTTCGGCCGTCAGCCAGGTACCGGCGACGTCCACCATCAACGAGCCTTGCAGGCCAGCAGTCATAGAGATTCCTTGAGAACGAGAAAACCGGCTCGCGCCAATTCGCCGCCGCAGGCCGTGCCCGGGAGGTCAGAGATATAAATGGGGAGCGGGTTCAGAACGAGAGTCGGCATGGGCGGCTAGCTTAGCGGATGTCAGCTGCCGCGCCCACCCATGTGCGGCTAAACCTTGGCGGCGGTCGGGGCCGATTTGCTGCGCGGACGCAGTTGCGCGGTAACCATGGCGATGTCGGTGACGCCGGTTTCGGCACGCATGCCAGCGGCCAGGAACGGCACCATCAGGCGCATCACCTGTTCGATCGAGGTGTTGACGCCGAAATCGGTCTCGGCAATCGCCCGCAACGCCTTGATCCCCGACATGCTGAACGCTGCAGCGCCGAGCATGAAGTGCACGCGCCAGAACAGTTCGATCGGTGGAATACGCGGAGCTGCTTCGTTGACCAGCATCATGTAGCGGCGGAACACCTTGCCGTACATGTCTTCCAGATAACGACGCAAGTGGCCCTGGCTCTGACTGAAAGCCAGACCCAACAGGCGCATGAAGATAGACAGATCGTTGCCGCTGCGTGGCTGCACCACGAGGGCTTGCTCGACGAGGATTTCCAGCAGTTCTTCCAGTGATGGTTTGTTCTCGGGCTTGGCCTGGCGCCGCTCGAGTTCTTTATCGAGGCTTAGGCAGAACGGCCCGAGGAACCGCGAGAACACCGCTTGAATCAGCGCCTTCTTCGACCCGAAGTGATAGTTCACCGCCGCCAGGTTCACACCCGCCTTGCTGGTGATCAGGCGTAACGAGGTTTCGGCGAAACCTTTTTCCGCGAACAATTGCTCGGCTGCATCAAGAATGCGTTCAACGGTTTCCGACTGGGCCATGGTTACTCCGCCTGACAAACACTTGTTTGAAACATACGTTTCAGTCTATGCATTGTCAAGCTTGCCGGTTCATTTTGGGAATGGTCGGTCAGATATTTAACCATACAACGGCGCGACGTTAATGAGCAGGCTGATCGACCGTCCAGCGGCCAGCAAAAAAAGGGGCATTGCCAAGACCGTTTCACTGTATATAATCCCAGTCACTGTATAAAAAGACAGAGCGATCAATATGCTAAAGCTGACGCCACGCCAAGCAGAGATTCTGGCCTTCATCAAACGCTGCCTCGAAGACAACGGTTACCCGCCGACCCGCGCGGAAATCGCCCAGGAGCTGGGCTTCAAATCGCCTAACGCTGCGGAAGAACACCTCAAGGCACTCGCCCGCAAAGGTGCGATCGAAATGACCCCGGGCGCCTCTCGCGGCATCCGAATTCCTGGCTTTGAAGCCAAGGCTGACGACTCTACCCTGCCGATCATTGGCCGAGTGGCTGCCGGCGCGCCGATCCTCGCCCAGCAACACATCGAGGAGTCTTGCAACATTAACCCGGCCTTCTTCCATCCGCGGGCCGACTACTTGCTGCGCGTTCACGGCATGAGCATGAAAGACGTCGGCATTTTCGACGGTGACTTGCTGGCCGTGCATACCACTCGCGAGGCCCGCAATGGTCAGATCGTGGTGGCGAGGATCGGCGACGAAGTAACCGTCAAACGTTTCAAGCGCGATGGCAGCAAGGTCTGGTTGATTGCCGAAAACCCTGAATTTGCCCCTATCGAAGTCAACCTGAAAGATCAGGAATTGGTGATCGAAGGCTTGAGCGTCGGCGTCATTCGCCGCTAAAGGAGGCTTTATGCAGTTCCCACACACATCACAGCAAGCCCAACTGCCGTTGTTCGAGGCGTTCATGGCGCAGCCGTTGGCGCCGATACTGAAAGACGTGGTCGAATCGCCCTGGAGCGCAGAACCTGAAGTGTTCAGTGAGCTTTCACTGCGTGGTGCGGCCGGGAACTGCCTTAACCTTCTGGCACCGATCCTCAGGGATTTGAGCGAAGACCAGGATGCCCGCTGGCTCACACTGATCGCTCCGCCAGCCAGCCTGACTCAGGCCTGGCTGCGCGACGCCGGTCTGAACCGTGAACGCATCCTGCTGCTGCAACCGCGCGGTACCCAAAGCGCTCAGCAACTCACCTGCGAAGCGTTGCGCCTGGGTCGTAGCCATACGGTCGTCAGCTGGCTCAACCCGCTGAACACAAGTTCACGGCAACAGTTGATCAGCGCCGCCCGCAGCGGGGATGCACAAAGTCTGAATATTCGTTTGGGCTAAACAATTCGCGCGTTGAACAACGCGGGGCTTCTCCAAGGACAGAGAAGCCGATCTGTGGCGATATCAGTAGAAAGCGACAAACGGGATCAATGCAGAACCCGAGAGCTCTCATCAGTGTTGAATTCGCCTTCCACCAGCCGCCCTGCCATCTGAACACCGACGCTCAACATCGCCTTGGCGACTTCCACGTGCTGGCCTTGCAGGAACGCTTTGGCATCCTCGGAGAAATCCAAAGTAACCAGAGAACCTTCGTCCTCGGCCCTGCGCAGCTCAATTCGGCCGTCTGGTAACTCGACAATTTCTAGAAAGGACGTTGGCATAAAGGTTTGTTCTCCACGAAAGGCGGGGATTATATAGGCTTCGTCCAGGCTTCGCTCGGCAACTTGACCAGCAGCGCTTTTAGTCGCATTGCGGATTCTCAGCCGATCAACACTCGTTCAAGCCTTCGCGAAACCGGATCGCCAAACCCTTCAGGTTCTGACGCCAACTCTCGAGCTCTTCCCGACTTAGCGCTTCAGGCGCCTCTACTTCATCCAGATTAACGGCCAGGATAAGCGGCTGCGTCACGTCGCCTTTCGGCTTATGCGGAGCGCGAGGCGGCTGGAACAGCGCTGCGTGAGCAGCTATCAACTTTGCCAACCAGGTTTCCTGGTTTTGCGCCAGCTCGACCATCTCGGCCATTTCAGGAATGGCGACGGCCTCCAGCACTTCGCGCGTCAGCAGCATCTCTGCTCGAGGAGCGCCGGCTTGAGGCAAGCGATAGAAACCGGCGATTTCATGGCACAGCCCCAGCAGCGCACCGTACAGGTGAAACAACGCCGACTCGCGTCCCGCCTGAATCAGCGCCAGGGAATTCATCGCCCGCCCCTCTTCGGCTTTGGCGAGCGCTTCAAGCGACAGACCGGCGAAATAAATTTTCTGATTGGTACGGGTATAGAGTTCGTGGGCCATGACGGCAGTCTCCACAACGAAATAATTGCTTCACGCAGGTCGGACAGTGTCGTGGATCAGCAGCGCCACCCGCAAGCACAAAACAAAAAGGCCGCATGAAAACCCGAGGGTTGTCATGCGGCCTTTTATGTACAGCGTCTTTTAAGCTTTGGGTGCCGGACGCTTGTCTTCAACGGTCCACTTGCCGCCGTCGTAGTACGCCTTCCAACCCGTCGGCTTACCGTCGACTTCAGTCTGAACGTACTGCTCTTTGGTTTTGCGGCTGTAACGGATCACGGCAGGCAGTCCGTCCGGATCTTTTTTCGGTGCTTCGCAGAGGAAGTGATACTTCGGATCGATCTCATCCTTGTGCGGGACAATCTCGATCACCAACGGAGCACGAGTCTCGCGGTTTTTCGGGAACTGGCTCGCCGCCAGGAACAAGCCGGACGCACCGTCGCGCAGGATGTAGGTGTCGTTGACCTTTTCGCATTTCAGCTCGGGCATCTTCACCGGGTCCATCTTCGGCGGTGCCGCATCACCGCTTTTCAGCAGCTTGCGGGTGTTTTTGCACGTCGCATTGGTGCAGCCGAAGAACTTGCCGAAGCGGCCGGTCTTGAGCTGCATCTCGCTGCCGCACTTGTCGCATTCCAGGCTCGGACCTTCATAGCCCTTGATGCGGTAAGTGCCTTCTTCGATCTCGTAGCCCGCGCAGTCCGGATTGTTACCGCAGATGTGCAGCTTGCGCTTCTCATCCAGCAAGTAGGCGTCCATCGCCGTGCTGCAGATCGGGCAGCGGTGCTTGCCACGCAACACCAGGGATTCCGATTCACCTTCGTCGTCCGCAGCGATTTCGTCGCCCGGCACCAGGTTGACGGTGGCCTTGCAGCGCTCTTTCGGCGGCAGGCTGTAGCCCGAGCAACCAAGGAACACGCCGGTCGATGCGGTACGAATCTGCATCGGACGGCCGCACACCACACACGGAATGTCGGTCATTACAGGCTGGTTGGCGCGCATGCCGCCTTCGGCGCTTTCGGCCACTTCGAGTTTTTTCTTGAAGTCACCGTAGAACTCGTCGAGCACGTTTTTCCAGTCGCGTTCGCCCTGGGCCACGTCATCGAGATTCTCTTCCATGCCGGCGGTGAAGCCGTAGTCCATGAGGTTGGAGAAGCTCTCGGCCAGACGTTCGGTGACGATGTCGCCCATCTTTTCCGAGTAGAAACGACGGTTGTGCAGCGCCACGTAGCCGCGGTCCTGGATGGTCGAAATGATCGCTGCGTAGGTCGAAGGACGGCCGATGCCACGTTTTTCCATTTCTTTGACCAGGCTCGCTTCCGAATAACGGGCTGGCGGCTTGGTGAAGTGCTGGGTCGGATCAAGCTTGATCAGCTTCATCGCGTCGCCCTGAGCCATGTCTGGCAGCACGTCGTCATCACCTGGCTTGACGATTTGCGGCATGACGCGAGTGTAACCGTCGAACTTCAGGATGCGGCCCTTGGCACGCAGCTCGAAATCACCGGCACCCACGGTCACCGTGGTCGACAGGTATTGCGCCGGCAGCATCTGGCAGGCGAGGAACTGGCGCCAGATCAGCTCGTAGAGGCGCTCGGCATCGCGCTCCATGCCCGACAGCTTGCTCGGCTCGGTGTTGGCGTCGGAGGGACGAATCGCTTCGTGAGCCTCTTGTGCGCCTTCCTTGCTGCTATAGACGTTCGGGCTCTCCGGCAGGTACTTCTTGCCGAATTCGCCTTCAATATAAGTACGCGCCATCGCCACCGCATCAACCGAGAGGTTGGTGGAGTCGGTACGCATGTACGTGATGTAGCCCGCTTCGTACAGACGCTGGGCCATCATCATGGTTTTCTTCACACCGAAGCCCAAGCGGTTGCTCGCGGCCTGTTGCAGGGTGGAGGTGATGAACGGTGCCGACGGCTTGCTGCTGGTCGGTTTGTCTTCACGCTTGACGATGCTGTAGCTGGAAGACTTGAGCTTCTCCAGCGCGGCCATGGCCTGGGTTTCGTTGAGCGGCTTGAAGGCTTCGCCTTTCTCACGAGCTACATCGAAACGCACGGTTGCGCCCTTGGCGGTGCCGAGGTCAGCGTGAATTTCCCAGTACTCTTCCGGGTTGAATGCGCGAATTTCACGCTCACGCTCAACGACCAGTTTTACCGCAACCGACTGCACGCGACCGGCGGACAAGCCGCGAGCGACCTTGGCCCACAGCAACGGCGAAACCATGTAACCCACCACGCGATCGAGGAAACGACGCGCCTGCTGGGCGTTGACACGGTCGATGTCCAGCTCGCCCGGCTTGGAGAAGGCTTCCTGAATGGCCTTCTTGGTGATTTCGTTGAACACCACGCGTTTATAGCGGCTGTCGTCACCACCGATGGCTTCGCGCAGGTGCCAGGCAATGGCTTCCCCCTCGCGATCCAAGTCGGTTGCGAGATAGATGGTGTCAGCATCTTTGGCGAGCCGGCGCAGCTCTTCAATGACCTTCTCTTTACCCGGAAGGATCTCGTATTTGGCTTTCCAGCCATGATCCGGATCGACGCCCATGCGCGAGACAAGCTGCTTGCGCGCTTTCTCTTTCGGCGTGAGCACCGGACCTTCACCCGCGGCAGCCTTGCCGCGCTTGGCGGCTGGCTCTTTGCTGGCGCTAGCCGAACCGCTGGTGGGCAGGTCTCGGATATGGCCGATACTCGACTTCACCACGTATTGGTTACCCAGATACTTGTTGATGGTCTTGGCCTTAGCCGGGGATTCCACAATGACCAGCGATTTGCCCATGGATCAGAAAATTCCTGAATTCTAGAAGTGAAAGGCGGTTGGCGCCTGACGCGGCACCGCTATATATAGTGGCTACAAGGTGAGGTCAAGCGCAGGCTTTTGCGCGAACTCCGCTTATGGCCTGGAAAAAAGGCTCGGTTCGGCTTGCACCAAAGCAAAGCGTGGGACCTGCTCGCCGTCAACCTCGACCGACTCCAGAAACATGCTCAAGGGACGCACCCAAAAGCCGTAATCGCCATACAGGGCTTGGTAGAAGACCACTTCTTCCTCGGTTTCCGAATGCCGCGCAATACTGAATACGCGGTACTGCGGGCCTTTGTAATGTTGGTAGAGCCCAGGTTGTATCGGCATGCTTTGGCCCTCACTCAAATCTTTTAAAAATAAAAACAAAAATAAATTCAGAAAAACAAAAACCGGGGCACTTGGCCCCGGCTTCCATCAACAGAACGCTTAAACGCGTTCGAAGACGGTGGAGATGCCTTGGCCGAGACCAATGCACATGGTGGCCACCCCGAAGGTGCCGCCATTTTGCTTCATCACGTTCAGCAGAGTGCCGGAGATACGCGCACCGGAGCAACCGAACGGGTGACCCAGGGCAATTGCGCCGCCGTGCAGGTTAACCTTCTCGTTCATCTTGTCGAGCACTTTCAAATCTTTCAGCACTGGCAAGGCCTGTGCGGCGAAAGCTTCGTTGAGCTCGAAGAAGTCGATATCGTTAATGCCGAGGCCCGCGCGCTTCAGTGCTTTCTGGGTGGCCGGTACTGGACCATAGCCCATGATTGCCGGGTCCACACCTGCCACTGCCATCGAACGGATAACCGCCAGAGGCTGGATACCCAGGTCCTGTGCACGCTGCGCCGACATCACGATCATGCACGAAGCACCGTCAGTGATCTGCGACGACGTACCGGCTGTCACGGTGCCGCCCTTCGGGTTAAACGCTGGCTTGAGAGCGGCCAGGCTTTCGAGGGTAGTTTCCGGACGAATGGTTTCGTCGTAGTCGAACAGTTTCAGGAAACCGTTCTCGTCGTAGCCCTGCATCGGGATGATTTCGTCTTTGAACTTGCCTTCCACAGTCGCCTTGTGGGCGAGCTGGTGGGAGCGCACGCCGAAAGCGTCCTGCTGTTCGCGAGTGATGCCGTGCATTTTGCCCAGCATTTCAGCGGTCAGGCCCATCATGCCCGAGGCTTTTGCCGCGTACAGCGACATGTGCGGGTTCGGATCGACACCGTGCATCATGCTCACGTGGCCCATGTGCTCGACGCCGCCGACGACGAACACATCACCGTTGCCGGTCATGATCGCTTGCGCAGCGGTGTGCAGAGCGCTCATCGACGAACCACACAGGCGGCTGACGGTCTGACCGGCAGCGGTGTGCGGGATCTGAGTCATCAGCGACGCCATGCGAGCGATGTTCCAGCCCTGCTCCAGGGTCTGGTTCACGCAACCCCAGATCACGTCTTCGACTTCGTTCGGATCAACCTTGACGTTGCGTTCCAGCAGTTTGCTGATCAGGTGCGCCGACATGTCTTCGGCGCGGGTGTTGCGGTGCATGCCGCCCTTGGAGCGGCCCATCGGAGTACGACCGAAGTCGACAATCACGACGTCTCTTGGATTCAAGCTCATAAAATTTCACTCTCGCTCAAGTGTTGGGACGCTTAACCGAAGAACCGTTGGCCGGTTTTGGCCATTTCACGCAGTTTCGCGGTCGGGTGGTACAGCGCGCCCAAATCAGCGCTTTGCCCGGCTGACCACGTAATCAACCTCGGTCAACGCGTCGATGTAATAGTCCGCACGGTTGTGCGTCAGCATCGACAGAATGCCGCTGCGCC
>NZ_JBNNWE010000090.1:0-24487 GCF_050280905.1 Pseudomonas sp. NPDC086278 | reverse complement strand
TAAAAGGTTTCGTTTCCGACATAGGCGAGGTGGTCAGCGTCGAGACGTTTTGGCTTCCATACGTAACGGCGCCAAACACCGTCGGAGGAAGTTTGAATCCGTTAACAGGATCATCAAACTCAATGATGGTCGGGCTACTTATCCAAGTAGACCCGGGTCTGGGTGGATCTTTCGGGTCGTTAGGGTCGCCCGGATAGATAGCTGTATTGTCTTCGACCGCGAATGTCGAGTCTTTAACGACTCGCTCGTAGGACTTCCCGATATGGACGGATAAGGTTTTTGTACTCCAGCAGGAATACATAAGACTTCCCGCTGCTAGAAAAAAGAAGAAAATTAAAATTAACCAATACTGTCTTGGTTTAGTCACTGACGTACTCCATTTCCAGCTGCGATGTCAGAAATCGAGCTTTGCAACTGACTTTTTGTAGTCGGATTTTTTAGCAGCGTATTGAATTGTGCTGCAGCCCGAAGCACGAATTTCATTCTTTGATCCTTGTCCGACAAATTTGCTATCGGATTGCTGCTAAACGTGACGCTTCGACTGTCTGGTGCTTTGCACTGACTGGCCAGGGTGAGCTGTATTCCCTCTGGCACGCCCGATAGCAACCCTGTGACGACGGAGACAATATCCGAGGCGTGAGTGCCACGGATGAGCGAAGCGAAGCGCACCTTGTCATACATCGCAGGTTGCAGAATATTGATCTGCTCATGGGCTGCCATGTAGTTGACGCTGTCGGCGATGTTTCCCGCTTCGATAGCCTCAAACGTATCAAAGATTTCTTTATGAGCAACGCCGAAATGGACGCTCTCTCGGATGGGCCACATCACGTCTTTAGAAATTTCTCCCCGGCTTCTGAGGCATTTCTCCATTTCCTTGTACCCACGCACCATAAAAAAACGGTGGAGAGGATAAACATCCAGAAACAGCGCTGTATTCCCCAGCGCGAGCATTTCGTAAACGTAGTCCAGTTGCTGCTGAACCAGAGAACGGGAACTGTCGCCGAGCGTGATATCAGTCGTAGGAACAGGATTCCCAGACCTTGCCTTATCGACCTCGGCTTGAATCTTGGGATCGGTTCGACTGAATTTAAAACCTAGGCCCTCGAACAAGGTTTCCGATGGAGCTTCCCGTAATTTACGGTGGGCCTCTTTTTCTGCCGCTATGCCTTTTTGCAAGTTAGAAGCATGCAACAACCCACACCCCACCTGCTTCGAAGCAAACGCCGCCAACCCCGCCCATTGAAACCGGTTGTCCGCCAGCCACAACTGCGCATACGCAGCGTTGATCTTGCGGTTGCGGGCTTGCGGGTCGGCGATCAGGACGCCACCCGGCGCGACCCAGTCTTCGGCTTCTTTCTGAAACCGACGCCACAGGCAATTGCAGGTCAGCAACGGCACTTCGACGCGGGTTTTCGGGTTGGGGCCGCCGGTGGTGGTTTCGCGCTTGCAGGTGGGCAGTTCACAGGTGCTGTCCCACAGTTTTTTCATGTCCAGGTCGTCTGGAGCGATGCATTGGCCGGTCATTTGATTCTTCCTTGAGGCGTCAGACAGTCCAGCGGACGATGGCGAGGTCGGGCTTTAAAGTGACGACGCTTTGGGTCATGCCTTGAGCGTTGGTCTGGCCTTTGACCACGCGGCCTTCGGCGGTTTCGATTTCGTAACCTTGTTCGGCAATGGGTTCGCCATTGCCGGCGCTGACGGCTTTGAATTCGACCAGGGGCTGGCCAATGATCGGCAGCGGTGGAATGAACGGCGCTGGGGTGTGAGAGCTGCCGATGATGATATCGCCGGAACCGCCGATCACCACGCCGCCATGGCTGGCGGTGCTGTCGAGGGTCATGGCATTGAGGCCGTTGATAAACACCGTCGACGAGAAACTACCGTCGAGCGCCTGGCCACAGGTGCATGTGTCGCCGAGGCGAGCCGCAGGGAGGCCGTTGAAAAAAACGTCCGGCGAGCCGCTGGCGATGGGGTTGGTGCCGTGTCCCGGCAGCGGGCAGGTGGTGGGGTCCGTGAGGCGTGCAGCCGGTTTTCCAGACATATGCATTCCTTGTCATGTCGTTTGATGCGTGGGGGACGCTAACTACCGGGAGACTGTGCGTCAACCTTGGTGTGCGACCGTACCAAGCACCGCACGGATTGGCTTTAGGAAAATGCTTAAATCTGACCCGCCTGGCTAATCACTGAGCAAAAAAATGTGGGAGCGGGCTTGCTCGCGAAGGCGGTGTATCAGGCGACATTGATGTCGACTGATACTCAGTCTTCGCGAGCAAGCCCGCTCCCACAGGTTGGGTGCACTGGCTGACATAGCCAGTGCACAGCTCGGGTTACTGCCCCGGAATGTCCTTGCGCAGTTTCACCGGATCTTGCTGTTTCTTCTTTTTCGCGATCGCGGTGCGCAACTTGATGTTGATCGCTTCAACCGCCAGCGAGAACGCCATCGCGAAGTAGACGTAGCCTTTTGGCACGTGTACGCCGAAGGATTCGGCAATCAGCACGGTCCCGACTACCAGCAGGAACGCCAGTGCGAGCATCTTCAGCGACGGGTGCTTGTCGATGAATTCGCTGATCTTGCCAGCGGCCAGCATCATCACCAGCACCGCCACGATGATCGCCGCGACCATGACCGGGACGTGGGAGACCATGCCGACGGCCGTGATCACCGAGTCCAGCGAGAACACGATGTCGATGATCGCGATCTGGATGATGGTGTAGAAAAACTTGCCACCCTTGCCGCCCGGTTCTTCGTTGGTTTCGTCTTCGCCTTCCAGCGCGTGGTACATCTCTTGCGAGCTCTTCCACAGCAGGAACAGGCCACCAAAGAACAGGATCAGGTCTCGCCCGGAAATACCCTGGCCGAACACTTCAAACAGGTCGGCCGTCAGTTGCATGACCCATGTGATCGACAGCAGCAACAGGATCCGCGTGATCATCGCCAGCGCCAGGCCGAAGATCCGCGTGCGCGCCTGCATGTGTTTGGGCATGCGGCTGACCAGGATCGAAATCATGATGATGTTATCGATACCCAGGACGATTTCCAGGGCGGTCAGGGTAAAGAAGGCAACCCAGATTTCAGGGTTGGTCAGCCATTCCATGTGTATTCCTTTGAGAAGGTGTTAAACCACAAAAGGCCCGGGCTTCGAACATCAAAGCCGGGACCCGTTGCGGTGAGTCTTGGGCTTATAGAGTGCTGAACAGCGGAAAAATCCCCATCAGCAACGCTGCAACCAGTATGCACATGCACACCAGCACGGCCCATTTCAGGGTGAAGCGCTGGTGATCACCGAAGTCGATACCGGCCAGGGCCACCAACAAGTAGGTCGATGGTACCAGCGGGCTCAGCAAGTGGACGGGCTGACCGACGATCGAGGCACGTGCCATTTCTACCGCGGTTATACCGTAATGACTGGCGGCTTCGGCAAGTACTGGTAACACCCCGTAATAAAATGCGTCGTTCGACATGAAGAATGTGAACGGCATGCTCACCAGCGCGGTGATCACGGCCAGGTACGGGCCGAGGAAATCCGGGATGACCGCCAGCAGGCTTTTCGACATCGCGTCGACCATGCCGGTGCCGGTCAGGATACCGGTGAAGATACCCGCCGCGAAAATCAGGCCGACCACCGCCAGCACGCTACCGGCGTGGGCCGCAACGCGGTCCTTCTGCTGTTGCAGGCACGGATAGTTGACGATCATCGCGATGCTGAACGCCACCATGAACAGCACGGGCAGCGGCAACAGGCCAGCGATCAGGGTGCCCATCAGCGCCAGCGTGAGGGCGCCGTTGAACCAGATCAATTTCGGACGACGGGCATCCGGGTACTGCGAAACGCTGATTTCACTGTGGTCGATTTCATCGCCGGCCAGGTGCAATTCACCCAGACGCGCACGCTCACGCTTGCCGTAGAAGTAGGCAATGGCCAGGATCGCGACGACGCCGGCCAGCATCGCCGGAATCATTGGCACGAAGATATCGGACGGGTCCACGTGCAGCGCACTCGCCGCGCGGGCGGTCGGGCCGCCCCACGGGGTCATGTTCATCACGCCACCGGCGAGGATGATCAGGCCGGCCATGATTCGCGGGCTCATGCCGATGCGGCTGTAGAGCGGCAGCATGGCGGCCACGCAAATCATATAAGTGGTCGCGCCGTCCCCATCGAGGGAAACGACGAGCGCCAGTACGGCGGTGCCGACCGAAACTTTCAGCGGGTCGCCCTTGACCAGTTTGAGGATCTTGCGCACGGCCGGGTCGAACAGGCCGGAGTCGATCATCAGGGCGAAGTACAGAATGGCAAACATCAGCATCACGCCGGTCGGCGCAAGCTTGGTGATGCCTTCGAGCATCATCGGGCCGATCTTCGGCGCGAAACCACCGAACAGGGCGAAGACGATTGGAATGATGATCAGGGCGATCAGCGCGGACAGGCGCTTGGTCATGATCAGGAACATGAACGTGATGACCATGGCGAAGCCAAGGAAAGTCAGCATGGGAATACTCCAGGCGTAGCGCGGCTAGGGAATGGGCGAACCGGTTGGGGTCAGCGCAGAACGGGAAGCACGAGGCGTACGGGCGGAGTTGCAGCGAGGCGGCGGGTAGCGAAGGACATCAGGATCACCATTGTTGTTGTTAAATGGGCCGTGCGAGCGATAAAACACTGGCACTGGCCAACCGGTCTGTTGCCGGTAGTGGGGCGATCCTAATCGCGGAAGCTTTCAGCCAGCTTTCGGCGGTGAAAGCATTGACCGGATGTACAACCGGTCGTCGGACCGGATTTTGGAGATAGACCGAGTTGCGGCGATCCGACGATGGCGTCGGCAAGTACACCCAGGAGGAAACAGCATGGCCAACATTCACACCGGCGGCTGTCACTGCGGCCAGCTGCGCTATCAATTCAGTGGGCCATTGCGCGACATCGCCCACTGCCATTGTTCGATTTGTCGCCGGGTCAGTGGCGGGATCGTCACCACCTGGATCACCGTGCCCGCGACGGCCTTCCAATGGCTGAAAGGCACGCCGGCGCAGTACGACTCTTCATCCAGCTGCGTGCGATATTTCTGCCCGACCTGTGGGGCGCAATTGGCGCTGGTGACACGCCTCAGCCCCGAGAGCATTGACGTGACCATTGCCACCCTCGATCACCCGGAACTGGCGCCAGCCGAGCGGCATATCTGGACCGACAGCCGATTGCCGTGGCTGCACCTGGACGAGCACCTGCCCGGCGAAGCTGAAGAAACGCTTTGATCAGAAAATAGACAAATCCAGTGGCCGGACCGCGCCCATCCAGATTGCGTGTTCAGTATGGTCAAGCAAATCGTCGCCAGTGTCCGGGTGCAGGAACACCACCAGGCCCTTGCGGTTGAGTGCCAGCCACGGCAGCACGTCGCCAATCAATTGCGGCCCGAACGCCAGTTGGCAGCTCCAGTCCGGGTGCGGGCCGACCGGGCGTTCGTGCACGCGGCCCATCTTCACCTCAAATAACTGCGCGGCTTGCTCACACAATGCGCGCGCCTGGTCGATGCTGTTCGCGTCGAAGTAGACGTGGGCGTGATAACCCTTGATCTGCTGCATCTGAATCCCTCTAAAACTCGGTCGAACCCTCACCGTTTCCCACAGGTCACACGCCATATACGTAGGAAACAAGGAAGATCAGCCATGAAAAATGCCGAAACCCCCACCGTAAAAGTGGTGCTTTATGGTGCCATGAGTAGCCTGGGCAGTGCGCTGATGGCTGAAATGCTGCGGCGCCAACACGAAGTCATCGCCATTCTCGACGACCTGACCGCACTCGCGCCACGTCCGGGTTTGCGCACCAAGACCGGGGACTTGTTTGAGGCGGAACGCGTGAAACAAAGCGTGGCAGGCTGTTCAGCCGTTATCTGCTTGCTAGACGCACCGGGGCTGCCGTTCAACAGTGAATACGTGGAAAAAACCATCGTGCCCGGCCCGGTCGAGCAAGTGCTGGCGGTGGATGCGCTGATCGAGGGCATGCAGGCGGCGGGCATTCAACGGCTGTTTCTGGTGGGTGATTTCGAGTTGCTCGACGATCCGGAAATCGAAGACCGGCTGCAACGCCACGCCGCCGAAGAAATTCGCGAAGCCCTGCAAAGCAGTGAATTGCACTGGACCTTGGTCAATGCGCCGCGCGGCGTTGCGGGCCTGACCATCGAACACTTCAGCCACGTCAGCAGCAGCCTCGAACCGGGTCTGGCCGAACCGCTGCAACGCTTGAACCGGGTCGCCGTCGGGATTGCCGATGAGCTGCAACTGAACCTGCACGTTGGCGAGCACGTAAGTTTCGTCGCGGCCGACGCTACACAGCGATAGACGGCAGGGGCAGACCATTCAGCGATTGCGCGCTGCTGGCCTGCTCTTCCATCAGCCAATCCACAAACTGTTGAATCAGCGCCCCGCGCCGTTTGCGCTGCGGCAGCACCACGTAATAACCCAGCCTGGAAATGACCGTCTCGGCAATTGGCCGACACAACAAACCTTGGGCCAGCAAGTTATCCACAAGGTGCCGCCAGCCAATCGCCACGCCTTGGCCACCAATCGCGGCTTGAATCAACAAGGTGTAGTTGTCGAACCGCAGTTGCCCCGGTGCAGGCACCGAATTAATCCCCAACTCGCGAAACACGCCGCTCCAGTCGAACCAGTTGCTGCTGTTCTCACCCCGCAGATGCAGCAATGGGAACTCGAGCAGCGACTGAGTCGGCAAGGGCAGGGGCCGGTCCTTCAACAACAGCGGGCTGCACACCGGAAATACTTCTTCGCTGAACAACCAATGGCTTTCACCTTGCTTGAAGCGGCCATCGCCAAACAACACCGCCACATCAATGTCAGTGCGCAGCATGTTGAGGCTGCGCTCGCTGGTGACCAGGCTGACGTCGACCTGCGGATTGGCGGCATGAAAGCGGTGCAGGCGCGGCATCAGCCAATAGGCGGCGAAGGCGAAGTCGGTCGCCACCTGCAACACCTCGTGTTGGTGCTGTGCACTGATCGCGCTCAACCCTGCGTCGATATTCTGCAAACCGAGCTGAACCTGCTCAAAAAGAATGGCTCCCGGTTCAGTCAACTCGATGCCACGGTAAATGCGATCGAACAGGCGCGTCGCGAGTTGCTCCTCCAGCCGTTTGATCTGCTGGCTGATGGCCGGCTGTGTGGTCCCAAGCTCCACCGCAGCGGCCGTGAAGCTGCGCTGGCGGGCGGCCGCTTCGAAGGCCCGCAGCAGGTCGAGGGACAAATCACCAAGGGCGTCATACATAAGCTGTGCTTATCCTAGTCATTGCCTGCGGCGGGCTTTACCCGATAGAGCACGGCACCCATGCTCGGTCGCAGCACTCTCGCATAAATTTTCACTATGGAATGCCGCGATCACATGAAGCGCAAGAATATTCTTTTCATCATGGCCGATCAGATGGCCGCGCCAATGTTGCCGTTCTACGGCCCTTCGCCCATCAAACTGCCGAATCTCAGCCGCCTCGCCGCCGAAGGCGTGGTGTTCGACGCCGCGTATTGCAACAGCCCACTGTGCGCGCCGTCGCGTTTCACCCTGGTCAGCGGTCAGTTGCCGAGCAAGATCGGCGCCTACGACAACGCGGCCGATTTTCCGGCCGATGTCCCGACTTACGCCCACTACCTGCGTCGCCTCGGTTACCGCACCGCGCTGTCGGGCAAGATGCATTTCTGCGGCCCGGACCAACTGCACGGTTACGAAGAACGCCTGACCAGCGACATTTACCCGGCCGACTACGGCTGGTCGGTGAACTGGGACGAGCCGGACGTGCGCCCGAGCTGGTATCACAACATGTCGTCGGTGCTGCAAGCCGGGCCGTGTGTGCGCACCAATCAGCTGGATTTCGACGAAGAGGTGGTGTTCAAGGCCCAGCAATACCTGTTCGATCACATCCGCGAGGACGGTGATCAGCCGTTTTGCCTGACCGTCTCGATGACGCACCCACACGACCCGTACACCATTCCCAAGGCTTTTTGGGATCTGTACGACAATGCCGACATCCCGTTGCCTACGACGCCCGCGCAGTCTGCGCTCGATCCGCATTCCCGGCGTTTGCTCAAGGTTTACGACCTGTGGGACAAGCCGCTGCCTGTGGATAAGATTCGCGATGCGCGCCGTGCGTATTTCGGTGCGTGCAGCTATATCGACAGCAACGTCGGCAAACTCCTGCAAACGCTCGAAGATACCGGGTTGATCGACGACACCATCATCGTGTTCTCCGGCGACCATGGCGACATGCTCGGCGAACGCGGCCTGTGGTACAAAATGCACTGGTATGAAATGGCCGCGCGGGTGCCGCTGTTGATCAGCGCACCGGGGCAATTCGGCGCGGGCCGGGTAAGTGCGGCAGTCTCGACCGCTGATTTGCTGCCCACGTTCGTGGAGCTGGCGGGCGGTTCGCTGGAGCCGGGCCTGCCACTGGACGGTCGCTCGCTGGTTCCGCACCTGCAAGGGCAGGGCGGTCACGACGAAGTCTTCGGCGAGTACATGGCCGAGGGCACCATCAGCCCGCTGATGATGATTCGGCGCGGCGCCTACAAATTCATCTACAGCGAAGACGACCCTTGCCTACTCTTCGACGTACACAACGATCCGCGTGAACAGGAAGAGCTCAGTCAATCGCCGCAACATCGACCGCTGTTCGAGGCGTTTCTGGCTGAAGCTCGGGCCAAGTGGGACATCCCGGCGATCCACCAACAGGTGCTCGCAAGCCAGCGGCGTCGGCGCTTCGTCGCCGGTGCGCTGACCCTCGGCAAGCTGAAGAGCTGGGATCACCAGCCGCTGGTAGACGCCAGTCAGCAGTACATGCGCAACCACATCGACCTCGACGATCTGGAGCGCAAAGCACGTTATCCACAACCCTGCCAAAACCAATAATGTTAAGGGGAAGTCCATGCAAAAGTTATCCACAGCACTGACCATCGGGCTATTGGCTCTGGGCAGTGCATCGGCCTACGCCGAGCAAAGCTGCGACACGGTGAAAATGGCCGACCCAGGCTGGAGCGACATTGCCGCGACCAACGCCATTACCGGGTTTCTGCTGGATGGCATGGGCTACAAGGCCAAGGTCGACACCCTCGCGGTGCCGATCACCTTTGGCGGCTTGAAAGACGGCCAGGTTGACGTGTTCCTGGGTAACTGGATGCCGGCGCAGCAGGGTTTCTACGACAAGTTCGTGGCCACCGGCGATGTCACGCAACTGGCGAAAAACCTCGACGGCACCGAGTTCACGCTTGCGGTGCCCGATTACGTGTGGGACGCGGGTGTGCATAACTTTGCCGACCTGAACAAATTCGCCGACAAGTTCGACAAGAAAATCTACGGCATCGGCTCGGGCGCCCCGGCGAACATCTCGTTGCAGGACATCATCAAGAAGAACGACTTTGAGCTGGGCCAATGGAAACTGGTCGAGTCCAGCGAGCAGGCGATGCTGGCGGAAGTGGGTCGTGCGGTGAAGAAACAGAAGTTCGTGACGTTCCTCGGCTGGACCCCGCACCCGATGAACGTGCAGTTGAAAATGCATTACCTGAAGGGCGGCGAGAAGTACTTCGGCGACACCGGCGCGGTTTATACCCTGACCCGCAAAGGTTATGCACAGGCCTGCCCGAACGTTGGGAAATTGCTGACCAACCTGAGTTTCACTCAGGAAATGGAGAACAGCATCATGTCCGAGGTGGTGAACAAGAAGGTCAGCAATGCTGAAGCAGCCAAGGCGTGGATCAAGGCCAATCCGGCTGTGCTCGATAAGTGGCTGGATGGGGTGAAAACCGTGGATGGCAAAGAGGCGTTGGGCGCGGTGAAAGCCAAGTTGTAGTCGCTGTTGTAGTTGCTGTTGTGGGAGCGGGCTTGCTCGCGAAGGCGTTGGGTCAGTCGACATCAATGTTGAACAACCCGACTCCTTCGCGAGCAAGCCCGCTCCCACAGGAACGTCGTCACCCTGTTACCCTTCGCGCAAAATCTCACCCGAGAGGACCCATGGCCTTCCCCAGCCGCCATTCGCTCTTTCCCTTCCTTTCCTGGTTGCCAGGGCAAACCCGCGCCAGCGTCGGGCGTGACGTGATCGTCGGCCTCAGCGGGGCAATTCTCGCGTTGCCGCAGTCGATTGCCTACGCGCTGATCGCCGGGCTCCCACCCGAATACGGCTTGTACGCCGCGATCATCCCGGTGCTGATCGCCTGCCTCTGGGGTTCTTCGTGGCATTTGATCTGCGGTCCTACGGCGGCGATCTCGATTGTCCTGTTCGCCAGCGTCAGTCCGCTGGCCGTGCCCGCGTCGCAGGACTACATCACGCTGATCCTGCTGCTGACGCTGCTCGCCGGTATTTTCCAATGGCTGCTGGGCATGCTGCGTTTCGGCGCGCTGGTGAATTTCGTCTCGCATTCGGTGGTGCTGGGTTTCACCCTCGGCGCGGCGGTGGTGATTGCTATCGGCCAATTGCCGAACCTGCTGGGGCTGGACTTGCCAAGCCAGGCCACCGCGCTCGACAGTTTTTTGATGCTGTTCAAGCACCTCGGCGCCGTGGATAAACCGTCGTTGGTGTTGGGTCTGGCGACGGTGGTGGTCGGGGTGATGCTGAAATTACTGCTGCCGCGCTGGCCGACGCTGTTGATCACGCTGGTCCTCGGCGGGCTGCTGGTGTGGTGGTGGCCAGCGATGTTCGGCCATGTGAAATTGGTCAGCGCGTTTGTCGGGCGCTTGCCGCCGTTCAGCCCGCTGCCGCTGGATCTGGACCTGATCCTGCGGTTGCTGCCCAGTGCCGTCGCGTTGGGAATGCTCGGGTTGGTGACGAGTCTGTCGATTGCCCGCTCCTTGTCCGCGCGCTCGCAGCAATTGCTGGATGCCAATCAGGAAGTCCGCGCCCAGGGCTTATCGAACATCGTCGGGGCGTTTTTTTCCGGCTCGCTGTCCGCCGGTTCTTTCACCCGTTCCGGCCTGAGCTACGAGGCGGGCGCCTGCTCGCCACTGGCCGGGGTGTTTTCAGCATTGTGGGTGGCGTTGTTTGCGATTTTCGGCGCGGCGCTGATCGCCCACATTCCGATCCCGGCCATGGCCGGCAGCATTCTGTTGATCGCCTGGGGGTTGGTCGACCATCACGGCATTCGCGCGTTGTGGCGCGTCAGCCGCGCCGAGTTTGTGGTGATGGCGCTGACCTGTGTCGCCACGCTGCTCCTGGAATTGCAGACGGCGATTTATGCCGGGGTCCTGGCGTCGTTGTTCTTCTACCTCAAGCGCACCTCGCAACCGCGAGTGCAGCACTGGCGTGAAGGCGAAGACGACATTCTGCGAGTCGGCGGCTCGATTTTTTTCGGCGCCAGCCATTACCTGCAAGTGCGCCTGCAACGCCTGCACGGCGCGCGGGTGGTGATCGAGGCGCAGCAGATCAACTTCATCGATTATTCGGGCGTGGAAATGCTGCACCAGGAAGCGCGACGACTGCTCAAGCAGGATCGCAGCCTGACCCTGCGCGGCGCGCGGCCGTCGGTGGTGGAGGAATTGAGGAAGCTTGAAGGCGCGCAGAAATGCCCGATCCGGTTTGAAGACTGAACCCAAACCTTGGGATGAATACCACTTTGTGGTGAGGGGGCTTGCCCCCGTTCGGCCGCGAAGCGGTCGTAAATTCAGTAAATGTGGTGTGTCAGATGTATCTGATGGGGGGGCTGCTCCGCAGCCCAACGGGGGCAAGCCCCCTCGCCACAAAAGCTTATCGCGCGAGCTGGCGGCGTAGTTCGGCCAGTACCGGCGCGGTGTCCGGGCGCACGCCGCGCCACAGGAAGAACGCTTCGGCCGCTTGTTCCGCGAGCATGCCCAAACCGTCCATCGACACCGCCGCGCCGTGTTCGGTTGCCCAGCGGCAGAACGAAGTCGGTTCCTTGCCATACATCATGTCGTAGCACACGGTGTTGCCCGGCTCGATCAAACTGCCGGCAATCGGCGGCACATCGCCGGACAAACTGGCCGACGTCGCGTTGATGATCAGGTCCACCGACTCCTGCAACCAGTCGAACCCACTGGCCGACACCGGTCCCAGGTCCGAGAACAACTCCGCCAGCCGTTCGGCTTTTTCCACAGTGCGGTTGGCGATGATCACCGAGGCCGGTTGCTCGGCCAGCAGCGGTTCCAGCGCACCGCGCACCGCGCCGCCAGCACCGAGCAGCAGGATGCGTTTGCCCTTCAGGCTGAAACCGGCGTTGACCGTCAGGTCGCGCACCAGCCCGGCGCCGTCGGTGTTGTCGCCCAGCAACGAGCCGTCGGCGAGTTTGCTCAAGGTGTTCACCGCGCCAGCGCGCTGCGCGCGTTCGGTCAGGCTGTCGGCCAGGCGGAAGGCCTCTTCCTTGAATGGCACCGTCACATTCGCACCGCGACCTTCGAGGAAAAACGCCCGGGCGAAGTCGGAAAAGTCGTCGAGCGGCGCCAGCGAAGTGCTGTAGTCCAGTAGCTGAGCGGTTTGCTCGGCGAATAAACGGTGAATCAGCGGCGACTTGCTGTGGCCAATCGGGTTACCAAATACGACGTAACGGTCCATCTGCATTCCTCAGGCCTCGGCCAGCCAATCGCGGTCTTGCAGGAAATATTCGGTCAGGCGTGCTTCTTCGCTGCCCGGCTCGGCTTTCCAGTCGTAGGCCCAGCGCACTTGCGGTGGCAACGACATCAGGATCGACTCGGTTCGCCCGCCCGATTGCAGGCCGAACAGCGTGCCACGGTCGTAAACCAGGTTGAACTCGACGTAACGGCCACGGCGGAATTCCTGGAATTCACGTTGTCTGGCGGTGAACGCATCGTTCTTGCGGCGTTGCACGATGGGCAGGTAGGCGTCGATGAACGCATCACCGATGGCTCGCATGAAGGCGAAACTGGTGTCGAAGTCCCACTCGTTCAAGTCATCGAAAAACAAGCCGCCAATACCGCGCGGTTCGTGGCGATGCTTGATGTGGAAATAGCTGTCGCACCAGGCCTTGTAACGCGAGTAGACGTCCGGCCCGAACGGCGCGCAGGCCTGCTCGGCGACGCGGTGCCAGTGGATGCAGTCTGCTTCGTTGCCGTAATACGGGGTCAGGTCGAAACCGCCGCCGAACCACCAGACCGGTTCTTCACCTTCTTTTTCAGCGATGAAAAAGCGCACGTTGGCGTGGGACGTCGGCACATGCGGGTTGTGCGGGTGAATCACCAGCGACACGCCCAACGCTTCGAAGCCACGCCCGGCCAGTTCCGGCCGATGGGCGCTGGCGGACGGTGGGAGACCGCTGCCAAAGACGTGGGAAAAGTTGACGCCGCCCTTTTCGATCACCGTGCCGTTTTCGATCACTCGCGTACGACCGCCGCCGCCAGCAGGCCGGGCCCAAGCGTCTTCGACGAATTTCGTGCCACCGTCTTCAGTTTCCAAAGCGGCGCAAATACGGTCTTGCAGGTCGAGCAGATAGGCTTTTACGGCCTCGGTGCGGGTTGTCATGTCATCACCTGGAATCGGGCAAAGCTACGCGGCGCACTAATGGCCGGCGGCAAATTGCTGCGTAGGATAACACCGCACCTTGTTCCGCCGCAGTTGACGAAGGTCAAGGTTAGGAGTCCGATAGGGAGCTTCGTAATGCGACCTAAGGAGAGTTCAGATGGCAAAGCGTATCCAGTTCCGTGCCCATGGCGGCCCCGAAGTGCTCGAGTATGTCGACTACCAGCCCGCCGAGCCCGGCCCGCAACAGGTTCGCGTCACCAACAAGGCCATCGGCCTGAACTTCATCGACACCTATTACCGCAGCGGCCTCTATCCTTTGCCGGCGATGCCGTCGGGTCTTGGCTCGGAAGGCGCGGGCATCGTCGAGGCGGTCGGCAGTGAAGTGACTCGCTTCAAGGTCGGTGATCGCGTGGCGTACGGCAGCGGCCCCTTGGGCGCTTACAGTGACGTTCATGTGTTGCCGGAAGCCAATCTGGTGCATCTGCCGGATGCAATCAGCTTTGAACAGGCCGCCGGCGTAATGCTCAAAGGCCTGACCGTGCAATACCTGCTGCGTCAGACCTATGAACTCAAGGGCGGCGAAACCATCCTGTTTCACGCCGCCGCCGGCGGTGTCGGCTCGCTGGCCTGCCAATGGGCCAAGGCGCTGGGCGTGAAGTTGATCGGTACGGTCAGCTCGCCGGAAAAAGCCGCGCTGGCCAAGGCCAACGGTGCCTGGGCGACCATCGATTACAGCCACGAAAACGTTGCGCAGCGCGTACTGGAATTGACTGACGGGAAAAAGGTGCCGGTGGTGTATGACGGCGTCGGCAAGGACACGTGGCTGACATCGCTGGACAGCGTTTCGCCACGCGGCCTGGTCGTGAGCTTCGGCAATGCGTCGGGCGCGGTGGACGGGGTGAATCTGGGGATCTTGGCGGCGAAGGGTTCGCTGTACGTGACCCGGCCGACGCTGGCGACTTACGCCAACAATGCCGAGAACCTGCAGCGCATGGCCGATGAGTTGTTCGAGATGATCATCGGCGGCAAGTTGAAAGTGGAGATCAGCCAGAAGTATTCATTGGCGGACGCGGCGAAGGCGCAGACCGAGTTGTCGGCGCGGCGTACCACGGGTTCGACGGTGTTGTTGCCTTGAAAACCGACTGTGGCGAGGGGGCTTGCCCCCGTCGGACTGCGCAGCAGTCCCCAGCCTGAAGATGCGTTCGGTCGATTAGAACGCATTGCTCATTGGCGGGAGCTTCGCACCCGAACGGGGGCAAGCCCCCTCGCCACATTTAATCCGGGCGTATAACGTGCCCGGTCGCCACATCGCGGATAACGCTCGGGTTCTTGCGCCCCCCCAGATTGCCGCCCAACACCAAATCCACTTGCCCACGGAAATACTGTTCCACGCGAATCCGCGTGCGCGCCGCCGGCCGGCCTTGCGGGTTGGCCGACGTTGAAACCAGCGGCCCGACCATCGCGCACAAATCCCGCACCTGCGGGTGATCGCTGACCCGCAGCGCCACCGTTTCATGGATGCCGGTGATCCACTGCGGCAACAGGTTCTGGTGCGGCACCAGCCAGGTATTCGGTCCCGGCCAGGTGCTGGCCATGCGGTCCATCCACAGTTCGGGGAAGTCTTCGAACAGGAAATCGAACTGGCGAATGTTGTCGGCGACCAGAATCAGCCCCTTCTCCATCGACCGGCCCTTGATCATTAAAAGACGATGCACCGCCGCTTCGTCCCAAGGATCGCAACCCAGGCCCCAAACGGCTTCGGTTGGGTAGGCAATCACCGCCCCTGCGCGAATACCTCGTGCGGCTTGCTGCACATGCCAACGGTTGACCATGAAAAAACTCTCCGGAATAAGGCTTTGCGCAGTTTACCGATCTTCCTCATAAAACCTAGCTCACCCGCGCAAACCAGCGCCCGCTTTCGCACACCGCGCGGCCGTCCATTTCCAGCTCCGTCAGCGCGGCCAGCACTTTGGGCAAGGCCCAACCGCTGCTGACAGACAACGCCTCACTGGTGTGAGGCGCCGCGTGCAGCAACAGCAGCAACGGGTGAGTCACCGACGGCGCCTCGGCGGACACCGCCAGTCGTTGCCAGCCACGCAAGGCTTCGAGGATGTGCTCGACGGTTTCCACCAGCATCGCGCCGTCACGAATCAGCTGATGACAACCCTTGGCGCCGGGATGGTGAATCGACCCCGGAATCGCATACACCTCGCGACCTTGCTCCGCCGCCAGCCTCGCGGTGATCAGCGAACCACTGGCCACGCTCGCCTCGACCACCAGCACGCCGAGGGACAAACCGCTGATGATCCGGTTACGTCGCGGGAAGTTACTGGCCGTGGGACCGGTGTCCAGAGGGAACTCGGAAACCACCGCGCTACCCGACGCAATCATCACGTCGGCCAACCGCCGATTGCGCTGTGGATAAAACTTTTCAAGTCCCGTGCCAAGTACACCGACCGTTCGCCCGCCCACGTCCAGCGCGGCTTGATGCGCGGCGGCATCGATGCCCAGCGCCAGACCGCTGGTGATGACGAAACCGGCGCCGGCCAGGCTGCGGGAAAACGCGGCGGCGGTGTCCATCCCCGGGCGCGAGGCGCGGCGACTGCCGACCATCGCCAGCTGCGGTTTTTCCAGAATTCCCGGATCGCCCGCCACGAACAGCAGCGGCGGCGCGTCGCTGATTTCCGCCAGCAGCGCCGGGTAGTCAGGCTGATCAAACATCAGCAAATGCTGGCCCGGACGCTCTAGCCAAGCCAATGCGTGGCTGGCGCCATCGCGCACCTCATTGGCGCGCCGAGCCTCGGCACAAGCAAACGGCAAACCCAGCGACCGCCAGGCGCTGGCCGGTGCGCTGATGGCTTTGGACGCCGAGCCAAAGGCTTCGAGCAATTTTTTGAAACGCACCGGGCCGAGTTCCGGCAAACGGTGCAGACGTAAACGAGCTTCCAGTTCCGCAGGGGAAACCGGTGGGACGGCAGACAGCGACATGGATCATCCTTGATCGTTATGAGCCCCGTTCAAACGGGAATAAGCTGTGGATAACTCTGTTGGTAACTTGTGGAGCTTGCTAAGGATTCCGCACCTTGTCCATGACGGCCAGCGAGCGCGAAGCGTAGAGCACCAAACCGTAACTGAGCTTGTCGTAAGTGCGGAAAACCATCAGCAGCCCGGCCCGCTCATCGGGGATTTTCAGCGGCTGGCCAGTGATCCGGTCACGCACGGTCTCGCCGGTTTTCATCACCGCCAGCACGTTGCCCTCGACCAGACCGTCGCGTTGGCCTTTGTTCAGCGTCACCACGTCCATCACGCCGATCTGGGTCACCCCGCGTGGCACGTCGATGATCACGCCCTTGATATCGGTCTTGGGTGCGCTTGGCATGAAGGTCGAACTGATCGAGCGTTCTTCGCCGCTGAACAAGCGGTCGCCAAGGCGCACTTCCTGCGTGGTGCGTTGCAGGGCAAGGGTGGCGACATCGCCTTCAGTGGCGACAATTTCGCCACCGCCGATGTCGTCGGCGTTGATCCCCAGAAACTCCTGGGTCTCGGGGTCGGTGTAGACCTTGCCCTGGCGGAAGATGCCGTACACCGGCTGGTTCGGATCGAAATGGCCACGGGCGAAGATGCGATCACCGGTGCCGCTGAGCACGCGTTCGGCATCGCCGGCAACGATGTAAGGGGCCTTGTCGAAGTCCTCGGCCTTGTCGACGATGCGGTTGCTCAATAAAAAGCTGTTGATCGAGCGCAGCGGAATACTCGGGATGGCATCGGCCACCGGCGAACTGCGCACTTGCGGCGAGAGCTTGATGGTGCCGCGCGAAGCCCCGCGATTAAGGGTCAGCCGTGGCTGGCCGTTGACGTAGACCAGCGCCAGCAAATCGCCGGGGTAGATGAGATTGGGGTTTTCGATCTGCGGATTGGCCTGCCACAGCTCGGGCCATTTCCAGGGTTCACGAAGGAATTTTCCCGAGATGCCCCAAAGTGTGTCCCCCGCCACCACTGTGTATTGCTGTGGAAAACCTTCCTTGAGCTGCACTTGCCCATGTGCCAGACCGGCCGAAGCCAGAAGGAGCAGGGCGAGTAGTGATTTCCTCATGCGGTGAATCCCTTTATTATGTGCGTTCGCGTGAAACGCCAGAGCCCTCGTGGCTCGCTCCCGACTCTTTACCAAAAAGAAAAGGTAGCTACGCTTCACAACGGTAGCCTGCATCTTCGGACCCGCCAGGCCATCGACCCGACTTTACCTCACACGTGCAGCAAATAAGCTTATGGCCATTTTAGACATCCTCGAATTTCCCGACTCGCGCCTGCGCACTATCGCCAAACCGGTGGCCGTAGTGGACGACGAAGTGCGTCAGTTGGTCGATGACATGTTTGAAACAATGTATGAAGCGCCAGGCATCGGCCTCGCCGCGACCCAGGTCAACGTGCACAAACGTATCGTCGTGATGGACCTCTCCGAAGACCGCACCGAACCCCGGGTGTTCATCAACCCCGAGTTCGAATCCCTGACCGACGAGATGGAGCAATACCAGGAAGGCTGTCTCTCGGTGCCGGGCTTCTACGAAAACGTCGATCGCCCACAGAAGGTCAAGGTCAAGGCCCTGGACCGCGACGGCAAGCCTTACGAACTGATCGCCGAAGGCCTGCTCGCCGTGTGCATCCAGCACGAATGCGACCACCTCAACGGCAAATTGTTCGTCGACTACCTGTCCAACCTCAAACGCGACCGAATCAAGAAAAAACTGGAAAAGCTCCATCGCCAGAACGCTTGATGCCCTCCTTTCAAAGGCTTGCTGCGGCAAGCCTTTTTCTTTTCAGAGATTGCTCCCATGACTGAGCCACTGCGCATCGTCTTTGCCGGCACCCCGGAATTCGCCGCCGAACACCTCAAGGCCCTGCTCGACAGCTCTTACGAGATCGTCGCGGTCTACACCCAGCCGGACCGGCCGGCGGGCCGTGGGCAAAAACTGATGCCGAGCCCGGTCAAGCAGTTGGCACTGGAACACAACATCCAGGTGTTGCAGCCGCCAACGCTGCGCAACGAAGACGCGCAGGCCGAACTGGCCGCGCTCAAGCCGGACTTGCTGGTGGTGGTCGCCTACGGCCTGATCCTGCCGCAAGTGGTGCTGGATATCCCGCGCCTGGGCTGCATCAACAGTCACGCTTCCTTGCTGCCACGCTGGCGCGGAGCGGCGCCGATCCAACGCGCCGTCGAAGCGGGCGACAGCGAAAGTGGCGTAACCGTGATGCGCATGGAGCTGGGCCTGGACACCGGGCCGATGCTGCTCAAAGTCACCACGCCGATCACCGGCGAAGACACCGGCGGCAGCCTCCACGATCGACTGGCCGAACTCGGTCCGCCGGCCGTGATCCAGGCGATTGCCGGCCTCGCCGCCGGCACGCTGGAAGGCGAAGTGCAGGACGACAGCCTCGCCACCTATGCTCATAAATTGAACAAGGACGAGGCGCGCATCGACTGGAGCCGCCCGGCCATTGCGCTGGAACGTCTGGTTCGCGCCTTCAACCCATGGCCGATCACCCACAGCACGCTGAATGGCGAAGCGCTGAAAGTGCTGGCGGCGAAGCTCGCTGAAGGGCAGGGCGCACCGGGGGAAATCCTCGGCGCCAGCAAGGACGGCTTGCTCGTCGCGTGCGGCGAACACGCGTTGTGCCTGACACGTCTGCAATTGCCCGGCGGCAAGGCGCTGAACTTCAGCGACTTGTTCAACAGCCGCCGTGAGAAATTCGCCGTCGGCACCGTGCTCGGTCAAACGGCGGACGCTCAATGAATCCGCGTCTGGCCGCCGCCAAGGCACTCGCCGCTGTCCTGAACGGAAAAGCCTCGCTCAACAGTTCGCTGCCGACCCAAATGGACAAGGTCGAAGACCGCGATCGCGGCTTCACCCAGGACCTGGCGTTCGGCACCGCGCGCTGGCAGCCGCGTTTGTCGGCGCTGGCGGCGAAGTTGCTGCAAAAGCCGTTCAAGGCAGCGGACGCCGACGTCGAGGCGTTGCTGCTGGTCGGTCTTTACCAATTGCTCTATACCCGCGTCCCGGCGCATGCCGCCATCGGCGAAACCGTCGGGTGCGCCGACAAGCTGAAAAAGCCGTGGGCCAAGGCGTTGCTCAACGCCGTGCTGCGCCGCGCCCAGCGTGAAAGCGAAGCGCTGCTGGCCGAACTGGAACACGACCCGGTGGTGCGCACCGCGCATCCGCGCTGGCTGCAAAAATCCCTGAAGGCGTTCTGGCCCGAGCAGTGGGAAGCCATTTGCGCGGCAAACAACGCGCACCCGCCGATGATTTTGCGGGTCAACCGTCGCCATCACAGCCGCGATGCGTATCTCGGGTTGCTGACCGAGGCCGGCATCGCCGCCACGCCATGCGTTTACAGCCAGGACGGCATCATCCTTGAAGCCGCCGCCGACGTGCGCAGCCTGCCGGGCTTCGCCGAAGGCTGGATCAGCGTGCAGGACGAGGCGGCGCAACTGGCCGCCGAGCTGCTCGACCTGGCGCCGGGCCAACGCGTCCTCGACGCCTGCTGCGCGCCGGGTGGCAAGACCTGCCACATCCTTGAAGCCGAACCGGCATTGGCCGGTGTGGTGGCGGTGGATCTGGAAGCCAAGCGTCTGGTGCGTGTACGGGAAAACCTCGCACGGCTGGGCCTGAGCGCCGAACTGATCGCCGCCGACGGCCGTGATACCGCGACCTGGTGGGACGGCAAACCGTTCCAGCGCATCCTGCTCGACGCTCCGTGCTCGGCCACCGGCGTGATCCGCCGTCACCCGGACATCAAACTGACGCGCCAACCGGACGACATCGCCGCACTGGCGGTGCTCCAGGGCGAATTGCTTGACGCGATGTGGTTAACGCTGGAGGTCGGCGGCATTCTGCTGTACGCCACGTGCTCGACGTTGCCGACGGAGAACACTGACGTCATCGAAGCCTTCCTCGCCCGCACCTCCGGCGCGCGTGAACTGGACCTCGCCACGACCGCCGGCATCAAGCAGCCTCACGGTCGCCAACTGCTGGCCCAGCAAGGCGGCCACGACGGGTTCTACTACGCCAAGCTGATCAAGATCGCCGCCGCGCGCGGTTAATGGATTCAATGGAGTGACTGGATGAAAATCATCATCCTCGGTGCGGGGCAGGTCGGCGGTTCGCTGGCCGAACATTTGGCCAGCGAAGCCAACGACATCACGGTGGTCGACACCGACGGCGAGCGCCTGCGCGACCTCGGCGACCGCCTGGACATCCGCACCGTTCAGGGCCGCGGCTCGCTGCCGACGGTGCTGCGCCAGGCCGGTGCGGACGACGCCGACATGCTGGTGGCGGTGACCAATAGCGACGAAACCAACATGGTGGCCTGTCAGGTCGCCCACACGCTGTTTCATACGCCGACCAAAATCGCCCGGGTCCGCGAAGCCGCGTACCTGACGCGCCCCGAGCTGTGGGATAACGACGCGATTCCGGTCGACGTGCTGATCAGCCCGGAACAAGTGGTCACCAATTACATCAAGCGCCTGATCCAGCATCCGGGCGCGTTGCAGGTGATCGACTTCGCCGAAGGCAAAGCGCAACTGGTCGCGGTGAAGGCGTATTACGGCGGCCCGTTGGTCGGCCAGCAACTGCGTCAGTTGCGTGAACACATGCCGAATGTCGAAACCCGCGTCGCGGCGATTTTCCGTCGTGACCGGCCGATTTTGCCCCAGGGCGATACGGTGATCGAGGCGGACGACGAAGTGTTTTTCATCGCGGCCAAAGCGAACATTCGCGCAGTGATGAGCGAAATGCGCCGCCTGGATGAGACCTACAAACGCATCGTCATTGCCGGTGGCGGGCAGATCGGCGAGCGTCTGGCCGAAGCCATCGAAAGTCGTTATCAGGTGAAGATCATCGAGATGAACCCGGCGCGCTGCCGACATCTCTCGGACACCCTCGACAGCACCGTGGTGCTGCAAGGCAGTGCGTCCGACCGCGACTTGCTGATGGAAGAAAACATTGCCGACGCCGATATCTTCCTCGCGCTGACCAACGACGATGAAGCAAACATCATGTCTTCGCTGCTGGCCAAGCGCCTGGGCGCGAAAAAGGTGATGACGATCATCAACAACCCGGCCTACGTCGATCTGATCCAGGGCGGCGACATCGACATCGCCATCAGCCCGCAACTGGCGACCATCGGCACCTTGCTGGCCCACGTGCGGCGCGGCGATATCGTCAGCGTGCACTCACTGCGCCGTGGCGCGGCGGAGGCCATCGAGGCGATTGCCCATGGCGATGCGAAGTCAAGCAAGGTGATCGGCAAGGCCATTGAGAACATTGGCTTGCCGCCGGGCACCACCATCGGCGCGATCATTCGTGATGAAGAAGTGATCATCGCGCATGACGATACGGTGATCGAAGCGGGCGACCATGTGATTTTGTTCCTTGTGGATAAAAAGCACATTCGCGATGTGGAGAAGCTGTTTCATGTGGGGTTGAGCTTCTTCTGATCCGGGCTCTGCGGTAGCCGGGCTGGCCTCTTCGCGAGCAAGCCCGCTCCCACATGGGTTCTCGACCGTTCACAAACATTGTGTTCACTGAAGATCAACTGTGGGAGCGGGCTTGCTCGCGAATGCATTCCCAATGCTACGAATCCATCCCTGACACACCTGAACAAGGAATCCACTGATGCTCGAATCCCTGGAAAAAATGCTCGCCAAGGGTGTGGATAACTCATTGCTGCGCTTCGGCCTGGGCAAGGGTTATCTCGATCTTGAGGAAAACGCGAAAGCCGCCGAGCATTTCCAGCGCTGCGTCGAGTTCGATCCGAAGTATTCGGCGGCGTGGAAGCTCTTAGGCAAGGCCCATCTGGCGCTGGCAGACTTTGCGTCTGCGCGTCAGGCCTGGGAACAAGGTCTGGAAGCCGCTCGCGCGCACGGCGACAAGCAGGCCGAAAAGGAAATGACGGTGTTTCTGAAAAAGCTAGATCGGCAGGCGCACTGATCAGAGGTAGCGCAGGCCGATGCCGTCGGCGTCCACCAGCACCACTTCCATGCGCACCCGCGGCGCGCCGGTGGGTAAACCCTGCACCTGGCCATAGACCACGGCGCCCGTCGGCAAGGCCGACAGGCTCGGATGCTTGACGTAGACGCCCGTGGTCGAGAGATTGCGGGTCTGCCCGAAGCATTCGCCGAAGCTTTCGTGACTGATCTTGATGCGAAACGATTTGCGGTGTTCGGACATCTTCTGCGCCCTTGAATGAACGGGGGTGTGGATAACTTTGAGCCAAACGTTATCCACAGATCATGCCAATCAACTCAATACCAGCGTTCTTCACCCGGTGGGCGTTTCTTGAAACGCTTCATGCTCCACATGTACTGGCTCGGGTAGGCGCTGACGTAACGCTCGACCACTTGGCTCATGGCGGCGCAGGACGTCTCGGTGTCGGTGCTGTACATGGCGTCTGGCGCGGCTTCGAGGATCACTTTGTATCCCGAACCGTCCGGCAGCCGCAGGGCATGCAGGAACACGCCGACCGCTTTTCCGCCCGCCAGCATGTTCGGTACGAATTTGCTGGTCAGTGCCTGCGTGGCGAAGAACGGCACGAAGATCCCGGCGGATTCGGCCGGTTCCGGATCAGCGGGAATGCCCACTGCACCACCTTTGCGCACTTCCTTGATCACGCTGAGGATGCCTTCCTTGGTGGAAGCGGCCACGCGGTTGCCCAGTTGCACGCGCTGCTTGCGCAGCAAATCGTCTACCGCCTTAAGCTTTGGCGGACGGTAGAAAATGATCGGTTTGCACTGGCTGCAATAGAAATGGTTCAACACTTCCCAGTTGCCGAGGTGGCTGGTAATGCCGACCACGCCTTTGCCGGAAGCGAGCGCCTCTTTCAATACGTCGAGGCCTTCGACTTCTCGCACCAGATCGATGGAGCGCTGCGCCGGCCAGATCCACGCGCAGGCGCTTTCAGTCAGGGACTTGCCGATGTCTTTCAGGCTCTGGCCGACCAGACGTTCACGTTCGGCCGGGTCCATGTCCGGAAAGCACTTGGAAAGGTTGATCCGCACCACGTCGCGGGAACGGTTGGGGGTTTTCCACATGAGCCAGCCAATCGCCGAACCCACCGCCTGCACGGCCCGCCACGGAAGCAGGGCAAACAGACGTAGAGCGCCTACCAGCAAGGCGCCTTTCAACTTATCCACAGGTCACTCCTGATCTTGTGCTGTGCGCGAGGCGGCCATTCTAACCGCCGTTGGCCAAAGTCGCGTAGCGGTCGCAATCGCGGGTGTGGTCCATGACCATGCCCGACGCCTGCATCAGCGCATAACAAATGGTCGGGCCGACGAACGTGAAACCGGCTTTTTTCAGGCCTTTGCTCATCTCCACCGCCACGGGCGTGACGGCCGGGACTTCGGTGCGATCCTTGAAATGATTGATCACCGGCGTATCGCCGACGAACGACCAGAGAAACCCCACCGGGTCCTCCAACGCCAGCCAGGCCTGGGCGTTGCGCCGAGCCGCGTTGAGTTTGAGGCGGTTGCGAATGATGCCGGGATCGAGCATCAATTCGTTGATTTCAGCGTCGCTCATCTGCGCCACGCGCTGTACGTCGAAGCCGAACAGCACCTCACGATAACGCTCACGTTTGCGCAGCACGGTGATCCATGAGAGGCCGGCCTGGAACCCTTCGAGCAAAAGCAACTCGAACAAACCCTGCGCATCGCGTAGCGGCGTGCCCCACTCGTGATCGTGATAAGCCATGTACAGCGGATCTTCGGAACACCAAAAGCAGCGTGGCATAAGGCTCCAGGGGGCGTGCGCAGCAACGAATCGGGTATACTCCCGCTCTTTAAATCGCAGCCCAAGAAACAGGTGAATTTCGTGAGCCAGCCTACGCCAGCCGTGCGTACCTTCCAAGACTTGATCCTCGCCCTCCAGCAATACTGGGCCGAGCAAGCGAATAGCGGCGGCGACGATGGAGCGCGAGAACCCCGACAGTTCGATCAACTTGCCGAACACGGCGCCGAGCAGGAACACGGGGA
>NZ_JBNNWE010000089.1:0-24760 GCF_050280905.1 Pseudomonas sp. NPDC086278 | reverse complement strand
CTCACTTGAATAAGATTTACGCATATCCAAACACCTCAGATTTGGGCGCCATCATAGCGCCCGATTGAGGTGTCCAAAATCATTAGGCCAGTTCAAGCCCGCTCCCACAGGTTCGGTGGTGTGTTCAAGGTCAGTGTCTGGCGTTCCACCGCGCCAACAGCGCCGGCAGTTCGGTCAGGCTGCGGATCTCGGCATCCGGTGCCTTCTGCGCTTCCCACAACTTGCCTTGCGGGTTAAACCAGATTGCGCGCAGCCCGGCTTGCTGGGCGCCCGCGATGTCATCGCCCGGATGGTCGCCGATATGCACCGCCGTTTCGGCCGTCGCGCCACCGCGCTGCAACGCCTCGTGAAACAGGCGCGCGTCCGGTTTGGCGATACCGATGTCTTCGGCGCACAGCGCAAACTTGAAGTAATCCGCCAGCCCCAAACGCCGCACATCGGCGTTGCCATTGGTGACCACCCCCAGGGCGTAGTGCTTGGCCAGGGTCTCCAATGTTGGTTCGACCTCGGGGAACACTTCGATCTGGTGCCGCGCATGCAGGAACACTTCAAAGCTCTGATCGGCCAGGTCTGACGCCTGATCATGGCTGTAACCGGCCTCTTCCAGGGCATGGAAAAGCACCCGGCGGCGCAACGCGCTGATGCGATGCTTGAGCCCTGGCTCGCTGCTCAAGACCCGTTCACGAATCCCCCACAAATGTTCCACCGGCACCGCGCCGAGGTTCGGCGCATGTTCGGTCAGCCACTCACGCAATATGGCTTCGGCGCTGACGATTACCGGGGCGGTATCCCACAGGGTGTCGTCGAGGTCGAAGGTGATCAATTGGATGGTCATGAATCATCGCCCTTAATGCGTTTGGCCCGAGGATGGGCGCTGTCGTACACCGTCGCCAGGTGCTGGAAGTCCAGGTGGGTGTAGATCTGGGTGGTTTTGATGTCCGAGTGGCCGAGCAATTCCTGCACCGCGCGCAGGTCCTGCGAGGACTCCAGCAAGTGGCTGGCGAACGAGTGTCGCAGCATGTGCGGGTGCAGGTTTTGCCCCAGTTCGCGCGCGCCGGCAGCCTTGACCCGCACCTGAATCGCTCGCGGCCCCAGGCGCCGGCCTTGCTGGCTGACAAACACTGCGTCGTCCGCCGGATTGGTCATCGCCCGCAGTGGCAGCCACAGCTCCAGCGCTTCGCGAGCCTTTTTGCCCACCGGCAGCAGTCGAGTCTTGCTGCCCTTGCCGAGCACTTGAACCATGCCGTCGGCCAGGTCCAGTTGATCGAGGTTGAGCCCGGTCAGCTCGGAAAGGCGCAGACCTGAAGAATAAAACAGCTCCAGAATCGCCTGGTCCCGACGCGCCAGAAAGTCATCCTCCACCGCGCCTTCCAGCAGCTGCAATGCGCGGTCAGTGTCGAGGGTTTTCGGCAGGCGACGTTCACCTTTGGGCGGCGCCAGACCGTTGGCCGGGTCGTGGTCGCACAGGCCTTCGCGATTGAGGTAGTGATAGAGCCCGCGCACTGCCGAAAGCAATCGCGCCAGGCTGCGCGACGATTGTCCCTGGGAATGTAAACGGGCGATCAGGCTGCGCAGGCGCTGAATGTCCAACGCGGCCCAGCTGGCAATGTTCTGTTTGACACAGAAGCCGAGCACTTTATCGAGGTCGCGGCGGTAGGCGTACAGCGTGTGGGGCGACACCTGTCGCTCACTGCGCAAATGTTCGCAGTAAGCGTCCAGTTGCCGTTCCATGATCAGCGGACCGAGCGCAGGGAACTGTTGACCCGTGGCAGCACGCGGCCCATGACTTCGGCGATGTAACTCAAGAACAGCGTGCCGACCGAGCTTTTGTAGTGCTGCGGATCACGGCTGGCGATGGCCAGGATGCCGTGGATGCCCTGGTGACTGATCGCAACGACGGCGGTGGAGCCGATCTGCTTGCGTTGTTCTTCGCCAAACAGGAAGTCCAGTTCATGTTCGCGCAGGCTGCCACTGACGCTTTTGTCTTCCGAGAGCAAGCCGCCAATCGCCGTTTGCGCCTCGGCGTGGGTCACCCAGCGGCCGACCGGCATCGGGTTGTCGCCCAGCAGGATCAGGCTGACAAAGGGCACCTGAAAGTCCTGGCGCAGGCTGTCTTCGACACTGATCACCACGTCTTCCAGGCTGGCGGCGTCCATCAGCGCGAGAATCAGGCGGCGGGTCTTGTCGAAGAGGCGGTCGTTGTCGCGGGCCACGTCCATCAAGTGCGAGAGGCGATGGCGCAACTCGATGTTGCGGTCGCGCAAGATGGTCATTTGCCGCTCGACCAGCGACACGGTATCGCCACGCTGGTGCGGAATGCGCAGGGCCGGAAGCAGTTCCTGGTGCTCGACGAAGAAATCCGGATGAGCCTCCAGGTACGCGGCAATCGCCGCCGCCTCAAGGCTTTCGGAAGGGGATTCGTCGGGCTGCAGGGCGGGAACCTGGGGCTTGTCGGTCATGGTTTTGACTCACTCAAAGACGCACTTGTCCTTCATATACACGCACTGCCGGGCCGGTCATCAAGACCGGTTGGCCTGGGCCTGCCCATTCGATGGACAGGCGCCCGCCAGGCAAGTCGATCAATAGCGGCGAATCCATCCACCCCTGGCTGATCGCAGCCACCGCTGCCGCACAGGCGCCGGTGCCGCAGGCCTGGGTTTCCCCGGCCCCGCGTTCCCAGACGCGCAACTGCGCACGGTTCCGGTCGATGACCTGGAGGAAACCGACATTCACCCGCGCCGGGAAGCGCGGATGGTGTTCGATTTTCGGCCCCAGTTCATGCACCGGTGCATTGTTGATGTCGCTGACGCGCAGTACTGCGTGCGGGTTGCCCATGGACACGGCGGCCAGTTCGACCGGCGTGCCGTCGACATCGACCTGATAGCTCACGGCCTGCGCCGGCGCATCGAATGGAATATCGGCCGGCACCAGGCGCGGCGCGCCCATGTTCACCCCAATCTGGCCGTCGCTGCGGACATCCAGTTCGATGATGCCGCTTTTGGTCTCGACGCGAATCTGCCGTTTTGCGGTCAGGCGCTTGTCGAGCACGAAGCGGGCGAAACAGCGTGCACCGTTGCCGCACTGTTCCACTTCGGAACCGTCGGAATTGAAGATCCGATAGCGGAAATCCACGTCTGGGTTGCTTGGCGCTTCGACGATCAGCAGCTGGTCGAAACCGATGCCGGTATGCCGATCGCCCCATTGCTTGGCGTGCTTGGGCAGGATGTGCGCGTGCTGGCTGACCAGGTCGAGGACCATGAAGTCGTTGCCCAGGCCGTGCATTTTGGTAAAACGCAGCAGCATGGGGTTACTCCGGCAGCAGGCTTTCGCCAGCAAACAACTCGGCTACCGTCTCACGGCGACGCACTTCAACTGCTTGATCACCGTCCACCAACACCTCGGCGGCACGGCCGCGAGTGTTGTAGTTGGAACTCATGACAAACCCATAGGCACCCGCCGAATGCACGGCCAGCAGGTCGCCTTCTTCCAGCGCGAGCTGACGATCCTTGGCCAGGAAGTCGCCGGTCTCGCAGATCGGCCCGACGATGTCGTAGGCGCGAGCGGCGGTTTCGCGAGGGCGCACGGCGGTGACGTCCATCCAGGCCTGGTACAGCGCCGGGCGGATCAAGTCGTTCATGGCCGCGTCGACGATGGCAAAGTCTTTGTGTTCGGTGTGCTTGAGGTATTCGACCTGCGTCAGCAGCACGCCGGCGTTGGCGACGATGAAGCGGCCCGGCTCGAACACCAGCGCCAGGTCACGCCCGTCGAGACGCTCGCGCACCGCTTTGATGTAGTCGGCAGCCAATGGCGGCTCTTCGTCGCGATAACGCACGCCCAAACCACCACCGAGATCGATGTGGCGCAGGTAAATGCCGCAATCGCCGAGGCGGTCGACCAGGCCCAGCAGGCGGTCGAGGGCATCGATGAAGGGTGGCAGGGTGGTCAGTTGCGAGCCGATGTGGCAATCAACGCCGACCACGTCCAGGTTTGGCAACTGAGCGGCGCGGATGTACACGTCTTCGGCGTCGGCAATGGCGATGCCGAACTTGTTCTCTTTAAGACCGGTGGAAATGTACGGGTGGGTGCCGGCATCGACGTCCGGGTTCACCCGCAGCGAGATCGGCGCGCGAACGCCCAGCTCGGCGGCCACCACTTGCAGGCGTTCCAGCTCATCGGTGGATTCGACGTTGAAGCAATGCACACCGACTTCCAGGGCGCGACGCATGTCGTCGCGGGTCTTGCCGACGCCGGAGAACACGATCTTGTCGGCGCTGCCGCCGGCGGCCAGTACGCGTTCCAGCTCACCACGGGAGACGATGTCAAAACCGGCGCCCAATCGCGCCAGGACATTCAAGACACCCAGGTTGGAGTTGGCCTTGACCGCGAAGCAGACCAGGTGCGGCATGCCGGCCAGCGCGTCGGCATACGCCAGGTACTGGGCCTCGATGTGCGCGCGGGAGTAGACGTAGGTCGGTGTGCCGAAGCGTTCGGCGATGGCAGACAAGGCCACACCTTCGGCAAACAGCTCCCCGCCACGGTAATTAAAAGCGTCCATGGCGTTCCCTTATTGGTAGACGTCGTGCTTGTGTGCCTTGGATGCAGGCTGCTTTTGCGAGGACTGGGCCTGCTCGGCAGGGTCCTGGGAATCGTCCGGCAGGTACAGCGGGCCTTTTTGACCGCAGGCCGAAACCAGGCAGGCAACCGCGAGGAGCGCAGCAAGGGAAGAGATCAGGCGCTTCATGGCGAAATCCTTGAAAAATGCGTTAATTGCGCGGGAGTATACCGGCCACCCGTCAGCTTGCCTATGCGACGGGGCTCCCGTCCGGCGGGCCTTGGACGACGCTGGCAAGTTATGCGCGATCCAGTGTGGGAGCGGGGTTGCTCGCGAATGCGGTGCTTGAGGCAGCAAATATGTCGAATGAGCCGGCCCCTTCGCGAGCAAGCCCGCTCCCACAGGGATAGCGTTTGATGTACCTATATCCATGCTTGGTCGTTATCCTTTGCAATCGCCGGGCCTCGGCCGTATCTTGCGGCGCTTGAGCGCGAACAGACATTTTTTTTGAGGTTGCCGTAATGAGTTTGACCGAAGCCCGTTTCCACGATCTGGTCGATGCGACCCAGCAGACCCTGGAAGATATTTTCGACGAGAGCGACCTGGACATTGATCTGGAAAGCTCGGCCGGTGTGCTCACCGTCAAGTTCGAAAACGGCAGCCAGTTGATCTTCAGCCGTCAGGAACCGCTGCGTCAGCTGTGGCTGGCGGCGGTGTCCGGTGGCTTCCACTTCGACTACGACGAAGAAAGCGAGCGCTGGATGTGCGACAAGAGCGAAGAGCAACTGGGCGAGATGCTGGAGCGCATCGTCCAGCAGCAAGCCGGCGTTGAATTCGATTTCGAAGGCCTGTGACATCGTGACCCAGCCTGTTGCCGTTCGTCCGCCGAAGCCGCTTTACAGCAATATCAGCCCGGCGGTGCCTTCGCCGTGCAGCGGCGTGTGTCGGCTGGATGAGCAGAAAGTCTGCCTGGGCTGTTTTCGCCACGTCGAAGACATCCGCGAATGGCGCTCGGCCGATGATGAGCGTCGCCGGGTTATTTGTGCCCAGGCTGCACAACGCAAAACCTTGGCCTGACCCGAAACCCCGTGGGCGCGGGCTTGCTCGCGAAAGCGGTGTGACCGTCAACGTTGCTGTCGACTGAGACGCCGCCTTCGCGAGCAAGCCCGCTCCCACAAGGTCTGCTTCGATCCGGCCGACAATTCTCCCGTCGGTCCGTCGCGCCCCTGACTTGTATATTTATTGAGCTGTGATAGTGTCCAGAAACGCCTCAACCCATCGAGGCGCGTGAAAACCCCGCCTTTTTCTGGCGGGGTTTTGCTTTTTCTGTGCAGAAGAAAGGAGTCTGCCTCAATCATGACCGCACCTTCCATCACCCTTACTCGTCTGGACGTGCAACGTCTGGAGCGCCTGATCGACAGCCTGGATGACACGCTGCCGGGCGTTATCGCGCTGCAAACCGAACTGGACCGCGCCGATACGCTGGTCGGTCACGATGAAGTGCCCGCCGATGTCGTGACCATGAATTCCACAGTGCATTGCCGCGAGGAAAGCAGCGGCAAGGACTATCACCTGACGCTGGTCTATCCCAAGGACGCCAACGCCGACGAAGGCAAGATTTCGATTCTGGCGCCCGTGGGCAGTGCACTGCTGGGCCTCAAGGTCGGGCAGCATATCGACTGGCCGGCGCCGGGCGGCAAAACATTGAAGCTGACCCTGCTCGAAGTCGAATCGCAGCCTACCAATGGCGGCGAATTCACCGAGTGACAGGCCTCAGGCCTGCTCGAGCGCCTCGTTCAAAGCGCGCTCCAGGTCGGCCTTGTAACGCAGGTACAGATTGCTTGAACTCTGACCGTCACCGATCAGGCCCGAGAGGTCCAGGTCGGTGATGTAGCAGCGATAGCGCTCGGCATCCCGGCGCTGCTCGACGATTTCCTGTGCGACCACGCTGAACAGCTGATCGCCATGTTCCAGCTCCGAAAACTCCCGCTGATTGCAATACAACGTGACCTGCACCTTGCCCGGCGCGGCTTTGCCGACGATGGCCTGCACGTCGTAGAACGGTTTGTTGACCGGCGTCTGCGGTGCCGACCGGGCTTCGACCCGGCGCGCCCGACCCGGGCCGGACGGCAATAGCTGGTAATACAGCGTGTCCAGGCTCAGCGGCTGGGCAGCGTTCATCGGCAACGAGGCGTCGCGCCGATACTGGATCGATTGCAGGAAGCGTTGCAGCGGCACCAGCAAACTCTGTTCGTCGTGATAGGGCAATCGCTGCTGCCAGAGCGCGTTGAATTCATCCAGAACATACAGATCGGCCTGGTCGTCGTTGATGCGGTAGAACACCTGAATGCACTCGGGCTGGCCCATCGGCAGGATCAGCGCCAGGTCATGGTCTTCCAGTGCCATCGGGTCCAGGTGCAACGGACTGTAGCTCGCCAGTTCTTCGCTCAGGTAATCGAACAGCGCCGGCAGGGTGGCGACGGCGACGTGATTGACCTGGCCCGGCACCAACTCCAGCACGTGGTAATGCTGCTGGACCTGAATCAGGTAACGATGATTGAGGTTGCTCAACAGCAGGTTCTGCGCGGTGTCGAGCACTTCTTCGACCCGGCGTGCGATGAATTGCGCGCGGTTGTGGCAGAAGCAGCGAACCCGCAGTTTGGGTTGTTGCGCCCCGCTCGGCAGATTGTTGAGGTAGTCGCGCAGGCAATCGAGCAAGGCGTGCGGGCCGTCGTAGCGGTTGACCAGCACTTCGTTCCAGGTGTTGAGCGTGACCTGGTCCAGGGTCAGCACCAGGTTTTCGCGGACACCGGCGTAGCTCAGGGAGTCGGTACGCTCAGTGGTCATCAGGATATTCAAGTCGCGATGATGCTTGAGCGGGTCGACGCCGACGTTCACCAGAATCAGCACTTCGCTCGGCACGCTGGCGCGCAGCAGCGGTTCTTCGGCGACGGTGGCCAGGGGCAGGGCGATGCTTTGTTGCAGGCTGCCGAGCAGGTTGAACAGCTCGAACTCGCTCAGGTCGCTGGTGCCGGGGTGCAGCGCGAGGCGAGTGCTGCTGTCGATCACGCCATTGCGGTGGCACCAGGTCAGCAGCTCCAGCAACTCGCGGCTGCGCTTGATTGGCGCGAAATGCTCCCACTCGTGGGCGGCGAGGCTGCCGTTGTACAACCCCCACTGGGTTTGCCCCGGTTCTTTCTTGTTCGGTGCCTGCACCAGCGTCAGGGTGTCTTCGGCCAGGTCCGGGGCGATGCCCGGATTGATGAATTCGACCTTGTCGGCCTTGCGCTCGAACGCGGCGTACAACCGTCGGCCGAGCACGTTGAGGTCGCGTTTGTTGATCAGGCTCACGGTCTGCTCGGTGCGAGCAAATTGAGTCAGGAAGCGGTAGCTGTAGTTCAGCTCATTAACCAACGCCCGGCGTTCGGCGCTGACCTGGCGGACTTTCCATTGGCTGCGGCTGTCGAGCAGTGCCAGTTGCCGCTGATCCCAATTCCATTCGTGAGCCAGTCGCTCCAGCAGTGAGCGCTGCCAACTCTGGGTGCGGCTGTTGCTGCCGGTCAGCTTGCGGTTGACCTTGAGGTACAGCGCGCGGCGAACCAGTTCCAGGCGCTCCGGCTCGTTGCGGGCCGTGAGGTATTCCTCGATGCGCCGATAGACCACGATGTACGGGTCGAGCTCGTCGAGGTCGAGTTGGTTGGCAAACACCGCTTGCTTGAAGCGCAGGCTCAGGCAATGCACCTTGGGGTGTTCGCTGGCGTAAACCTCGGTCAGCAGCAGTTTGAGCACCGACTTGTACGGCGACTCGATGCCCTTGAACAGTTGCCAGAGACCGGCACCGATGAATTCGCCCGGCGGTATGTAGGCCAGATGCCCGAGGTCCAGGGATTCATCGGCGCGGATAAAGCGTTTGGACAGCAGCGTATGGGTGTAGCGGTCGTAGGCGGTTTCTTCGTAGACCGGCACCAGCCACCAGATCGGCGTGCGGCCGGCCAGCCAGATCGCGGTGCGGTAAAACTCGTCCAGCAGCAAATAGTGCTGGGTGGTGCCACAGTCGTCCGAACTCAGCTGGGTATCGCGCTCACCGAGCACGAAGCGCGCCGGGTCGATCAGGAAGAAGTGCGCTTCGGCGCCCTGGCTCTCCGCCCAGACTTCAAGCAGTTGGCACTTTTTGCGCAGCTCGGCGATTTCGTTTTCGCTCAGGTCCGGCGCGTGGCAGACCCACACGTCCATGTCGCTCTGATCGGCCTGCGCCAAGGTGCCAAGGCTGCCCATCAGGAACAGGCCGTGAATCGGACGCGGTGGATTGCTGCCGTGGCGCGGCTTATAGGAGAACGAACGGGTCAGGCGCTGGGCTTCGGCGAGGGCGTTGGCGTCGGGTTCAAAATTCGACAGCCCGGCCGGCGTGCTGCCCGAGACATAACCGGGTAATAACGGGTGATTGACGTGAAAAAACAGCGGCACCAGCGTCAACACCGTTTGCTGGCGGGTCGACAGGCCCTCCAGGGCGCGAGCCATGCGGCCTTCGTTGAGCGTGAGAAAACGTGCGCGCAGCTGACTGAGCACCTTGCGGTCGATTCCTTCGTCCAGATCGGGGCGAATTTCGTGGGTGCGGGTCATGTCAGCTCAAACCGGCTCGCGAGGCTCGGACATAGGGTCAGCGGATGGCGGGCAGTTTAGCGCCTCGGCCGCGGTACTTTTAAGCTGATTTTTGATTTTGACGTCAGATTTCTATCGCGAGGCGACAGCAGGTAAAGCGCCAGCAATAAAGTGTGCCCGCGGAAATCCCGTAGCAGGGGTTCCCGTGGGCGATGCGAGGGTGTTCAGGCTGTTTCTTCGACGCTCAGAATGGTCAGCAGGGTTTGCACATTTTGCGCGGCGTCACGGCCCAGACTGGTCAGGTAACCACCGTCTGGCTGGTCGATCAGGTCTTTTTCGTACAGGCGTCGAGCGGCGGCAATGGCTTTCGGGGCGGCGGTCTGATGAATTTTCAAACCTTCCTGGGAACTGTCCAGGTTGAAGAGTGCGAGGATTTCCAGTTCGGCAACCAACTCAGGGGTAAGCGACATAAGGACTCCAGACTTTCTAGGAATTAGACGACAGCGTCCCTAAGGTGAGCCCACTCGTGCGGCATGTCCAGTGCTGGCAGCAGGGTTTTTTCACCTCGGGAAACATTCCCCGGCGGCTGGTGCGGCAGCGGGGTGTTTGCAGTGTAGACAGGGGCTGGGGAAAGGTCGGGATGATCGGTGACAAATTGTGTTCGGGGCAGGGTGTTGTGGAGATGTCAGGGTGTTGGGGATGGCAGGGTGTTGTGGAAATGGCAGGGTGTTGCGGGAATGGCAGGGTGTTGTGGAGATGTCAGGGTGTTGGGGATGGCAGGGTGTTGTGGAAATGGCAGGGTGTTGCGGGAATGGCAGGGTGTTGCGGGGATGGCAGGGTGTTGTGGAGATGGCAGGGTGTTGTGGAGATGGCAGGCTGTTGTGGAAATGGCAGGTTTTTTTGTGGCGAGGGGGCTTGCCCCCGTTGGGGCGCGAAGCGGCCCCAGAATCTATACGACTGCTACGCAGCCGAACGGGGGCAAGCCCCCTCGCCACAAAGGCCCCCCCACCACAAAGGCCCCTCACCACAAAAGTCCTGCCAACAAGCTTGAGATTTACTTCTTTTCCGGCGGCAGCTCTGGCAGCGCCCGCAGGGCTGTTTCATACCATTCGGTGTTGAACGCGCGGTCTTCTTCGAGGATTGCGTCGATTTCCACCGCCAATACATGCGCCATCAGGTTGAGGATTTCTTCTCGCTCGTAACCGACCAGCGTCAGCTTGTTGAACGTCGCCTTGGCAGCCGGCGGGTTGTCGCTTTCGATCTGGTTTTCGATGGCTTCGATCAGGGTGTTTTCGGTGAATTCTTCTTCGTCGCTATCGATGTCTGTTGGCTCGCTCATGGCAGGCTCCTCAAGTTAAGGCGGCCAGTTTACCTGCATTCAGCGCCGTGATGCTGCTGGCGAGAATCGCCCCGGCGTTCTATAAAACATCACTGCCAACCCCGCACGGCCCGGAGGCTTTGTGATGCTCAAGCTTTATGGTTTTTCCGTCAGCAACTACTACAACATGGTGAAACTGGCGCTGCTGGAGAAGGGGCTGCCGTTCGAAGAAGTGCCGTTTTACGCCGGCACGAGCCCGGAGGCGCTGGCTATCAGCCCGCGCGGCAAGGTCCCGGTATTGCGCACCGAGGAAGGCTTCATCAATGAAACCGCGGTGATTCTCGAATACATCGAACAGAGCCAGAAAGGCCCGCCGCTGTTGCCGAGCGATCCTTTCGAGCGCGCGCAGGTGCTGGCGCTTGCCAAGGAGATCGAGCTGTACATCGAGCTGCCGGCACGCGCCTGCTACGCCGAGGCGTTTTTCGGCATGCCGGTGCCGGACGCGATCAAGGACAAGACCAGGGCCGAACTGTTGCTGGGGTTCGCCGCGCTGGGCCGGCACGGCAAGTTCGCGCCGTATGTGGCGGGGGACAGCCTGAGCATTGCGGATCTGTATTTCCTGTACAGCGTGCCGCTGGCGGCTGCGGTGGCGCAGAAATTGTTTGGGCTGGACCTGTTGGCAGAGATGCCTAAAGCCAAAGCGCTGCTGGATCAGTTGGAGCAGAACCCGCATGTGCAGCGGGTTGCGGCGGACAAGGAAGCGGCCATGCCAGCGTTTTTGGCGATGGTCGCGTCCAAGAAGTAGGGGGTTGTAGCGCTTTCAGAATCGTCTTCGTGAGCAAGTCGAATCGGTGCGACGATTCGCCTTGCTCGCGAAGCTTTTAACGGCTGGCGAGCAACGCCTGACCGCGCGCTACGGCCTTCTTGACCTGCGCCGGCGCGGTGCCGCCGATATGGTCACGGGCATTCACCGAGCCTTCGAGGGTCAGCACGGCGAACACGTCCTGGTCGATCTGGTCGCTGAACTTGCGCAGCTCTTCCAGGCTCATTTCCGCCAGGTCTTTCCCGCTTTCCACGCCGTACTTCACGGCGTGGCCGACGATTTCGTGGCAGTCACGGAACGGCAGGCCGCGGCGAACCAGATAGTCCGCCAGATCGGTGGCGGTGGAGAAACCGCGCAGGGCTGCTTCACGCATGATCGCGTGTTTCGGTTTGATCGCCGGGATCATGTCGGCAAAGGCCCGCAGCGAGTCGCGCAATGTATCGGCGGCGTCGAACAGCGGCTCTTTGTCTTCCTGGTTGTCCTTGTTGTAGGCCAGTGGCTGGCCTTTCATCAGGGTCAACAGCCCCATCAGTGCACCGAAGACCCGGCCGGTCTTGCCGCGAACCAGTTCCGGCACGTCCGGGTTTTTCTTTTGCGGCATGATCGAGCTGCCGGTGCAGAAGCGGTCCGGCAGATCGATGAACTGGAACTGCGCGCTGGTCCACAGCACCAGCTCTTCGGAGAAACGCGACAAGTGCATCATCGCGATGCTCGCGGCCGAACAGAATTCGATAGCGAAGTCACGATCGGTCACGTTGTCCTGCGAGTTGCCACCGACGGCTTCGAAACCCAGCAGCTGCGCGGTGTATTCGCGGTCGATCGGGTAGGTGGTGCCGGCCAGCGCGGCGCTGCCCAGCGGCATGCGGTTGGTGCGCTTGCGGCAGTCGACCAGACGCTCGTAGTCACGGCTGAGCATTTCGAACCAGGCCAGCATGTGGTGCCCGAAGGTCACGGGCTGCGCGGTTTGCAGGTGGGTGAAGCCCGGCATGATGCTGCCCGCTTCGCGCTCGGCCTGTTCCAGCAAGCCTTTTTGCAGGCGGGTAATTTCCGCGAGGATCAGGTCGATCTCGTCACGCAGCCATAGACGGATGTCGGTGGCGACCTGGTCGTTGCGGCTGCGGCCAGTGTGCAGTTTCTTGCCGGTAACGCCGATGCGGTCGGTAAGACGCGCTTCGATGTTCATGTGCACGTCTTCGAGGTCGATGCGCCAATCGAACTGGCCGGCCTCGATTTCACCCTGGATGGTCTTCAGGCCATCGGTGATGCTGTCGCGCTCGGCATCGGTCAGCACGCCGACCTTGGCCAGCATGGTGGCGTGGGCAATCGAGCCCATGATGTCGTGGCGATACAGGCGCTGGTCGAAAGTGACGGAGGCGGTGAAACGGGCGACGAAGGCGTCGACGGGTTCACTGAAGCGGCCGCCCCAGGACTGATTGGTCTTGTCAGTGCTCATGAATTCGCTCGTATCGGCTGAAGAAAAATGACGTTGAAAGCTGCCGCGGATAATAACAGGGTTGCCAATCCTGTCGCTGACACTGGTCGATACGTTTTTTTCTCACGCGCCGGTCCATACTCGGGGAAAGCGATGAAAGATTTTTGCGCAACGATATTTTTCAATTGAGCAATAACGTTCCGGCAACCGTCTACAGTTGGACAGTAGGATCAGCGCGCGTCTTGCGCCGCAGCGGACTATAAGAAGAGGGGGTGTTCATATTGTGTATCGGCAAACCCTACGGCGATGCCTCGCCAGCTCGGGCCAGAGCCTTCAATCACGCGACATATGAAAATTTAGCCGCCGGTCTCGCGGCACTTTTTGGCCCTCGCGCTAGTCTTAGCGTGGATCGCGGTGACGGACGTCACTTCACTTGTCTACGCTATCCTTGTGCGAGACTCACGCAGGAATCCAGCGCAATATGAATGTCCTGATCGTTGATGACGAACCCTTGGCCCGCGAGCGCCTGAGCCGAATGGTCGGCGAACTCGAGGGATACAGTGTCCTGGAGCCCAGCGCCACGAACGGCGAAGAAGCGTTGGCACTGATCGAAAGCCACAAGCCGGATATCGTGTTGCTCGATATCGGCATGCCGGGCCTTGATGGCCTGCAAGTGGCTGCCCGATTGTGCGAACGCGAAACCCCGCCCGCCGTTGTGTTTTGCGCAGGACCCGATGAATTTTCCGAGGAAGCCTTGCAGGCCAGCGCTGTGGGCTATCTGGTGAAACCTGTGCGTACAGAACATCTGCATGAAGCGTTGAAAAAAGCCGAACGGCCCAATCGCGTGCAACTTGCCGCCCTGACCCGTCCCGCCGCCGAAACCGGCAGCGGTCCGCGCAGCCACATCAGTGCCCGTACCCGAAAAGGCATCGAGCTGATTCCGTTGGGGCAAGTGGTCTATTTTATTGCCGACCACAAGTACGTGACCTTGCGTCATGAAGGCGGCGAAGTGCTGCTCGATGAACCGCTCAAGGCCCTCGAAGACGAATTCGGTGACCGTTTCGTGCGTATCCACCGCAACGCGCTGGTCGCGCGCGAACGCATCGAGCGCTTGCAGCGCACGCCTCTGGGGCATTTCCAGCTGTTCCTCAAGGGCCTTAACGGCGACGCATTGATCGTCAGCCGGCGCCATGTTGCCGGCGTGCGCAAGATGATGCAGCAGCTTTAACTCGCCGCTTACCGGCGAATTTCACACCCGCTTGCCGGACATCCGAGGCCAGGGAGGCCACGCAGTCTCTGATACAAGTCAAAGTGGATTTGGCTGAGCTGTTATTATCCGCCGTATCTATTCAGTACGGATTGATCCATGTCCTCTCGCGAAATCCGCATCGCCACCCGCAAAAGTGCTCTCGCCCTGTGGCAGGCCGAATACGTCAAAGCCCGTCTGGAAGAGGCCCATCAGGGGCTGCTTGTGACGTTGGTACCCATGGTCAGTCGCGGCGACAAGCTGCTCGACTCGCCGCTGTCGAAGATCGGCGGCAAGGGCCTGTTCGTCAAGGAGCTGGAAACCGCACTGCTGGAAAATGAAGCCGACATCGCCGTGCACTCAATGAAAGACGTGCCGATGGACTTCCCGCAAGGCCTCGGCCTGTTCTGCATCTGTGAACGTGAAGACCCGCGCGACGCCTTCGTTTCCAATACTTACGCCAGCCTCGACGAGTTGCCGCCAGGCGCCATCGTCGGCACCTCCAGCCTGCGCCGTCAGGCCCAACTGCTGACCCGTCGCTCGGACCTGGAAATCCGCTTTCTGCGTGGCAACGTCAATACGCGCCTGGCCAAGCTCGATGCCGGCGAATACGACGCCATCATCCTTGCGGCCGCTGGCCTGATTCGCCTGGGCTTCGAAGATCGCATCACCTCAGCCATCAGCGTTGACGACAGCTTGCCCGCCGGCGGGCAGGGCGCGGTCGGTATCGAATGCCGAACGGCCGACAGCGAAATCCACGCCTTGCTCGCTCCGCTGCACCATCTCGACACCGCCACTCGCGTCACCGCTGAACGTGCCCTCAACAAGCATTTGAATGGCGGCTGCCAGGTGCCGATTGCCTGCTACGCCGTGCTGGAAGGCGAGCAGATCTGGTTGCGCGGCTTGGTCGGTGATCCGAGCGGCGGCCTGTTGCTCAGTGCCCAGGCCCGTGCGCCTCGCGCTGATGCCGAATCCTTGGGCGTGCAAGTTGCCGAAGACCTTCTGAGCCAGGGCGCCAATGACATTCTGAAAGCGGTCTATGGCGAGGCGGGTCACGAGTGACGGGCTGGCGTTTGCTGCTGACACGACCTGCGGACGAGTCGATGGCGCTCGGCAGTGTGTTGGCGCAAGCGGGGATTTTCAGCAGCAGTCTGCCGCTTCTGGAAATCGAGCCGATCCCGGTCTCTGACACAATGCGCGCGGCGATCCTGGTTCTGGAGCGTTTCTGCGCGGTGATCGTGGTCAGCAAACCTGCGGCCAGGCTCGGCGTCGATCTGGTCAGCCGCCAGTGGCCACACCCTCCCGCGTTGAAGTGGTTCAGTGTGGGCGCGGCGACTGCGCAAATTCTCGAAGACAGCGGGTTGCACACCAGCTTCCCGGTCGATGGCGATGACAGCGAAGCCTTGCTTGAACTTCCCGAGTTGCGTAACGCTATTGCCCGGCCGGACCCGCGCGTGTTGATCATGCGCGGGGAAGGCGGGCGCGAGCTGCTGGCTGAGCGCTTGCGCGGGCTAGGTGCTAGTGTCGAGTATCTGGAGTTGTACCGTCGCCGGCTGCCTGAATATCCAGCGACGGCGCTGGCGCAGCGGATTCGGGCGGAACGCTTGAACGGGCTGGTGGTCAGCAGTGGACAGGGTTTTGAGCACCTGCATCAATTGGCGGGCGCTGCCTGGCCACAATTGGCGCAGTTGCCGTTGTTTGTTCCAAGCCCCAGGGTCGCCGAGCTGGCACGCGCCGCCGGGGCTCAAACAGTTGTGGATTGCCGCGGCGCCAGTGCCGCGGCTTTGCTGACGGCGTTACGGGAGCATCCCGAACCCGTTCTCTAATGCAAAGGATGGATACGTGAGCGAAACAGCCTTGCCAAAAGATAACGTTCAGCCAGTGCTTGATGCGCCGGTTGAAACACCGGTTGAAAATGCGCCACCTGCTGCCGTGCAGCGCCGGGGCAACGGGCTGGCAATTGTCGCACTGTTGTTGGGCGCCGCCGGTGTTGCCGTGGGCGGTTGGGGTGTCTGGCAGGTGCGCCATCTGCAAGCCACCAACCAACAGCAATTGGCTCAGGTGCAGGCATTGAACGATCAGGCGCAGAGCCTGAAACTCAACGAACAGCGGCTGAGCGCCCGCCTTGAGCAACTGCCTGGGGCCGACGAGCTCGAAGCGCGCAGCCGTCTGGTCGTGCAACTGCAAGGTGATCAGCAACGCTTGAACCAGCGTCTGGAAACCGTGCTTGGCGCCAGTCGCAAGGATTGGCGTCTGGCCGAGGCCGAGCACTTGCTGCGCCTGGCCAGCCTGCGTCTTTCCGCGTTGCAAGACATCAGCAGCGCGCAGGCCCTGGTGCAGGGCGCCGATGAAATTCTGCGTGAACAAAACGATCCGGGCTCATTTGCCGCCCGCGAGCAAGTGGCTAAAACCCTGGTGGCCTTGCGCAGTACCGAACAGCCGGACCGTACCGGACTGTTCTTGCGATTGGGCGCTTTGCGCGATCAAGTGATCGACCTCACCGAACTGGCACCCGAGTACAAGGACCGAGGCGAATCGCTGTTGGGCCTGACCGCCGATGGCGATGGTGCGAGTCGTTGGGCGCAGTGGTGGGATCAGATTTCGCGCTACATCCGTATCGATTTCAATGCCGACAAAAACGTCCGCCCATTGCTGGCCGGGCAAAGCCTGAGCCAGGTGCGCCTGGCCTTGAGCCTGGCGCTGGAACAGGCGCAGTGGGCCGCGCTCAATGGTCAGGCGCCGGTGTATACCCAGGCGCTGGCCGAGGCGCGGGACATTCTCAAAGGTAACTTCAACCCGGACAACCCGCAGAGCAAAGTCATGCTTGAACAGGTCGGGGAGCTGAGCAAGCAACAAGTGACGGTGATCACGCCGGACCTGTCCGGCACACTGAGCGCGGTTCAGGGTTATCTGGAACGGCGCAATGTCAACGCCGAAGAGTCGATCAAGCCGATGGCCAAACCTGCCGCGAACACGGTGCAGGAGGCCACGCCATGAAACGCTTCTATGTGATCGTGTTTCTGGTGATCGCCGTTGCCGCCGCGCTCGGCCTGGCGATTGCCCAGCACTCCGGCTACGTGCTGATCGCGTATAAAAGTTTTCGTTATGAATCGAGCCTGTGGGCAACCCTGGCTCTGGTGGCGGTGCTGTGGCTGGTGTTCTGGGGCATCAAGGCGTTGGTCGACCTGGTGACGACGTCGGGCGGCGTGGTCAATCCATGGTCGCGACGCAATCGCAGCCGCCGGGTGCAAGTGGCGATCGAACACGGCCAACTGGACCTGGCTGAAGGCCGTTGGGCCAGTGCCCAGCGTCATCTGCATCGTGCGGCTGAAGCCGAGCGTCAGCCGTTGCTGTATTACCTGGGCGCTGCCCGCGCCGCAAACGAACAAGGGCACTACGAGGAATGCGACAGCTTGCTGGAGCGCGCGCTCGAACGTCAGCCTCAAGCCGAATTGGCGATTGCCTTGAGCCACGCGCAGTTGCAGACCGACCGTGGTGATACCGACGGTGCGCTGGTGACCCTTGAGGCCATGCACGAGCGTCATCCGCACAACGCGCAGACGTTGCGCCAGTTGCAGCGCCTGCATCAGCAACGCGGCGACTGGTCGGCGGTGATTCGCCTGTTACCGGAGCTGCGCAAGGACAAAGTCCTGCCAGCGGCCGAGTTGGCTGAACTGGAGCGCCGTGCCTGGGGTGAAAACCTTTCGTTGGCGGCGTACCGGGAGGAAGACGCCACCGTGGGCCTGCAATCGCTCACCCGCGCCTGGCAGCAACTCACCTCGGCGCAGCGTCAGGAGCCGGCATTGGTGTTGGCTTACGCCGAGCAGTTGCGGCAACTGGATGCGCAGGTCGAAGCCGAAGAGGTGCTGCGTACCGCGCTCAAGCGCAACTACGACAGTCATTTGGCTCGCCTTTACGGACTGGTTCGCGGAAGCGATCCGGCGCGTCAATTGCAGACGGCCGAAGGTTGGCTCAAGGATCATCCAGGCGATGCAAGCCTGCTGCTGACGCTGGGGCGTCTTTGCCTGCAAAACAGTTTGTGGGGCAAGGCGCGGGATTATCTGGAAAGCAGCCTGCGTGTGCAGCGCAACCCGGAAGCCTGTTCGGAGCTGGCGCGGCTGTTGGCACAGTTGGGCGATACCGAACGAAGTAACGAGCTGTTCCAGGAGGGCTTGGGTCTGTTGGATAAGCGCTTGTTGGCGGCCCCGCTGCCGGTGTCTGTTCGCGGCTGAGGTGCCCGGTATGGGCGCGCTGATGGGCGCCCCAATGCCTCGGAATCCGCCGGTGTTTAGGCGTTGTAGTCCTTAGGTGTCAACGTCCTACAGCGGACTACGTCAAATCCTCTCGACGCTGTCGGGAATTCCCTACACTTCTGGTGAAGTGTCCGTGCTGCCCCGCCTTGAAAGGCTGGCGGGCTTTCCTCTACCGTAACTGCCTGTCTCCACTGTTACGGAAAAGCCATGTCTTTGGCCTGCTCACGCTCCTTGTTTTTCATGGCTTTCATTGCAGGTGCCCTGGCCCTGGGGGTTTCCTATTACCTGGAATATGGTGCTGGCCTCACGCCCTGTGGGCTGTGCCTGCTGCAGCGGGTTTGCCTGGCGTTGTTCACGGGGGTCTGCCTGATGGCCTCAGTGCATGGCCCTGGTGGTTTTGGCAATTTCCTGTATTGGCTGCTTGGCCTGTCCTGCAGTCTTGCAGGGACGGTCATGGCCTGGCGGCAGGTCCTGTTTCAAAGTGATCCGTCGCATCTGCTGTCGAGTTGCGCGCTCCAAATGGAGGCCCTGTACGAGAACTTGCCCTGGTTGTGCAGGGTGACACGGATGTTCAAAGGCGAAGATGGCTGCGCCGAGATCACCTGGACGCTGTTCGACCTGAGCATTCCCGAGTGGAGCCTGCTGCTCTTCATGGGAATGACGATTCTGGGGGTTTATCAATTGCTTCGCGTTGTCTGGCTTGTCTGCAAGCGACCGCCCGGCGGCACGTCGTCGCACCACGGGGAAGCGGGCGATTAAACACTTGTATGAACTTTATCTCCTGCGTAACTTGAAGCCACCGTCGCGCGGGCATAATCTGGCCCGCACGTGTCATTGGAATTATGTTGCTCGATGACGCTTTGCCTGGGCGATCCCTGACTTTCAGGGTGCGGCAGGTGTAGGGCAGCATGACCCACAAGGGAAGAGAGATCACCATGCTCGAAAGTTGTCAGAATGCTCAGGAACGCTGGGGTGGAGTGCATCTGCTGATCGATCGCTGGTTGCAGGAGCGCCACGAACTGGTTCGGGCCTATGATGCTCTCGGCGCCAAGCCTGAGTCTCTGGGCGAAAACCGAAAGCCGTTGCAAGAGTTCTGCGGAGTGCTGGTCGACTATGTGTCTGCCGGGCATTTCGAGATCTATGAGCAACTGACCGGCGAAGCGAAGGCGTTCGGTGATACTCGCGGGCTTGAGCTGGCCGAGACAATCTACCCGCGCATCGACGTCATCACCGAGAAGCTGCTGGCGTTCAATGACCTGTGCGATGCCGGCCAGTGCGTGGCTGAGAAATTCAAAGAGTTGGGTGGCCTGTTGCACGAACGCTTCGAGCTGGAGGATTGCCTGATCGAAGTGCTGCACACGGCGCACAAGGAAGTCGATTCGGTTCAGGCCTGAACGGCTTTTTGCAGAACAAAAAAACGGTGCGCATTGCGCACCGTTTTCGTTTCCGCTCTTCAGCTGCTGGCGCCGCGCAATTCGATTTCGAACACCAGCGGCGTGAATGGCGCAATCAGGTCGCCGGCACCGTCGGCGCCATAGGCTTGGGCCGATGGAATCACCAGGCGCCACTTCGCACCGACCGGCATGTTTTGCAGCGCGGTGCGCCAGCCGCTGATCACGCTGTCGAGACTGAACCACTGCGGTTGGTTGTTTTGATCGAACACCGTGCCATCTGGCAAGCGTCCGATGTACAGCACCTGAACCTTGCCGTTGGGTCCAGCCTTGGCGCCCGTGCCCGGCGTCAACTCCGTCAGCAATATGCCATCCGCCAATTCGCGAACACCCGGCCTGGCTTTTTCCTCGGTGAGAAAACGTTTCTCTTTTTCCAGCGCGACTTCAGTTTTAGGTACAGCCGGCTGCTCGGCCACCTGGGCTTCGTGCTCGGCCAGGATCTGTTCCATCTGCTCGTCTTTCAACGCCAGTGGCTTGCCTTGATAGGCTTGCTGCAAGCCGTCGATCAACGCCTGAAGCTGTAAGTCCGGAACCTCCTGGCGCAAGCGCTCGCCGAGGCTTGCACCCAGGCTGTAGGCAAGATCGTGAGCGTCAGTTGTCGCGGATTTTTCGGCGGCGTGAGCCGCAGAAAAAAACACGCACAGCGATAAAAAAAGGTAGCGCGACATGGACTCTCTCCGACCGGAATTGCGGTGGATTATGCCAGTGTGCATGCGCGCGAAGGTGAACTGGTTTTGCGTCAGCGCAGAAGATTTTCGATCCGGTGCAACGACGTGCTTTCGATACTGTCAACATGACCTAGCGGCGGTAGCAGCAGAGGTCTAGTATGAGCCGCACCCACGTCAGCCAGGAGGTAAACCATGTCGGCCACCAAGAAACCTGTAAATACTCCGTTGCACCTACTCCAACAACTCTCGGGCAGCCTGCTCGAGCATCTGGAAAATGCATGTTCCCAAGCCTTGGCTGATGCAGAAAAATTGCTCGCCAAGCTGGAAAAACAGCGCGGAAAAGCGCAAGAAAAATTGCACAAATCCCGTACCAAATTGCAGGACGCAGCGGCGGCCGGCAAAGCCAAGGCACAGACCAAAGCGAAGGGCGCAGTGAAAGAACTTGAGGACCTGCTCGATGCCCTCAAGGATCGTCAATCCGAAACCCGCGGCTACATTCTGCAACTCAAACGCGATGCTCAAGAAAGCCTGAAACTGGCCCAGGGCGTCGGTCGTGTACAAGAGGCTGTCGGCAAGGCGTTGTCCCTGCGTTCGGCCAAGCCTGCTGCGGCCTCGGCCAAGAAAGCCGCGGCCAGACCCGCTGCTGCGAAAGCACCGGCCAAACCAGCTGCGAAGGCGCCAGCCAGGGCTGCAACCAAGCCGGCAGCAAAACCTGCGGCGAAAAAACCAGTGGCTGCCAGCGCTGCAAAACCGGCTGCTAAATCGACTGCTGCCAAACCTGCCGCCAAGCCAGCTGCAACCAAAACTGCCGCCGCTAAACCTGCTGCAAAAAGCACCGCTGCCAAACCTGCCGCAGCGAAAACTGCCGCCGCCAGACCTGCTGCGAAAACTGCTGCAAAACCAGCCGCTAAAACCGCCGCTGCGAAACCTGCCGCCAAGCCTGCGGCAAAACCAGTCGCGTCTAAAACCGCTGCCAAGCCAGCGGTAAAACCAGCGGCTAAAACCACTGCTGCGAAACCGGCCGCCAAGACTGCCGCAGCAAAACCTGCCGCAGCAAAACCTGCCGCTGCCAAACCAGCCGCTGCCAAACCAGCTGCTGCGAAACCGGCCGTGAAACCAGCCGCCAAGCCTGCTGCAAAACCAGCGGTGAAAAAACCTGCCGCCGTTGCCAAGCCATCGCCGGCGCCTGCTGCCAAGCCAGCGACATCCGCGCCAGCAGCCACCACCTCGACAGCCACTGCGCCAACGCCAGCTGCGTCGTCGAGCTCCAGCACCACCCCAACCAGCGCTTCCTAAGTGCCGGTTGCCGCGACGCGCAGCTGATGCAGCGCGTCGCGGTCCAGGTGGGCGGCACCCGCCGCCACACCTTCCAGCCAGGCCGCTCGATCGGTCGACTCACGCTGCGGCCAACTTTGCGCCAAACCTTCCAGCCGCATCAAAAGATGCCGTTCGGCCTCCATCTCCAGTGACTTCACTTCTTCGCGCAATTCGTTCAGCCCGGCATCGTTGCCAGCGGCGTCTTTCCATCGCATCCGCAATGCGCGCAACGGTTGCACGACATCCGCGTCCCAAGGCCCGGCGACGTCGCGAAGCAGTTGCAAGCGTTGTTCGTTGCATGCCACGCCACGCTCTCCCAGCCATAACCCGCATAGCAGCAGGCATACATTCACCCCCGTCGACTGCAAGTGCAGGCAGACAGGTTCAACGCCGCGACGGGAATAAGTCGTCGCGCAAAAGCTCCACAGGTCAGAGGACATAGTGCTACTCGCGCCAGTTGCGAGCGAAGCTGGTAGACTCCGCCGCCATTATGATTCGACTTCAGAACCTGACTTTACAGCGTGGCCCGCAACGTCTGCTAGAAGACGCCGAGCTGACCCTGCACGCCGGCCACAAAGCCGGCCTCATCGGTGCCAACGGCGCCGGCAAATCGAGCCTGTTTGCCTTGCTCCTGGGTGACTTGCACCCGGACTCGGGTGATTGCTTCTTGCCGGCTGACTGGCGCATCGCCCATATGCGCCAGGAGATCGACACCCTGGATCGCATCGCGGTCGACTACGTGCTCGATGGTGACCTGCGCCTGCGAGAGGTGCAACGCGACCTTGCGGCGGCCGAAGCAGCCCACGACGGCACCGCTCAGGCCCGCCTGCACTCGGAACTCGACAGCGCCGACGGTTACACCGCCGACGCCCGGGCCCGCAAGTTGCTGGCCGGCCTTGGATTCACCAACGAGCAGATGGATCGCCAGGTAGGAGATTTCTCTGGTGGCTGGAGGATGCGTCTGAACCTGGCGCAGGCTTTGATGTGCCCTTCAGACCTGTTGCTGCTCGACGAACCGACCAACCACTTGGACCTCGACGCCATCATCTGGCTCGAAGAATGGCTGAAAAGCTACGCCGGCACCTTGATGCTGATTTCCCACGACCGGGACTTCCTCGATGCCGTGGTCGATCACGTGGCTCACGTCGATCAGCGCAAAATCACTCTCTACCGTGGTGGCTACAGCGCTTTCGAACGCGCCCGCGCCGAACGTCTGGCCCAGCAACAACAGGCCTACGAGAAGCAGCAGGCGCAGCGTGCGCACATGGAAAGCTACATCGCCCGCTTCAAGGCCCAGGCCACCAAGGCCCGTCAGGCCCAGAGCCGGATCAAGGCGCTGGAGCGGATGGAAGAGTTGTCTGCCGCCCACGTCGATTCGCCGTTCGACTTCGTGTTCCGCGAATCGCACAAAATCTCCAGCCCGCTGATTGATATCTCCGACGCGCGATTGGGTTATGGCGACAAAACCGTGCTGGAGAAGGTCAAGCTGCAACTGACCCCCGGCGCGCGCATCGGTCTGCTCGGCCCGAACGGCGCCGGCAAATCGACCCTGATCAAAAACCTCGCCGGTGAACTTGAACCGTTGGCGGGTCGCCTGACCCGTGGCGAGAACACCGTCGTTGGCTACTTCGCGCAACATCAGCTCGATTCCCTCGACTCCAAGGCCAGCCCGTTGCTGCACATGCAACGTCTGGCGCCGACCGAGCGCGAGCAGACCCTGCGCGATTTTCTCGGCGGTTTTGACTTCCGTGGGGCGCGGATCGATGAGCCGGTGCTGAATTTCTCCGGCGGCGAAAAGGCCCGTCTGGCACTGGCGTTGATCGCCTGGGGCCGGCCGAACCTGTTGCTGCTCGACGAACCGACCAACCACCTGGACCTGGAAATGCGCCTGGCGCTGACCATGGCGTTGCAGGAATTCAGTGGCGCGGTATTGGTGGTCTCTCACGACCGTCATTTGCTGAAAAGCACCACCGACAATTTCTACCTGGTGGCGGACGGCAAAGTCGAAGAGTTCGACGGCGACCTGGAGGATTACACCCGGTGGCTGGTCGAATACCGCCAGCGCAATGCGCCTGTCAGCACCACGCCGGTCAATCCGGACAAGACTGACAAGAAGGCCCAGCGCCAGGCTGCTGCTGCGTTGCGTCAGCAACTGGCGCCGCACAAGCGCGAGGCCGACAAGCTCGAAGCCGAGCTGGGCAAGCTGCACGAGAAACTGGCGAAGATCGATGCCAGTCTCGGTGACAGTGATATCTACGAGCCGGCACGCAAGAACGATCTGCGTGATCTGCTGGCTGAACAGGCCAGGCTGAAGGTGCGTGAAGCCGAACTTGAAGAAGCCTGGATGGAAGCGCTGGAACTGCTTGAAAGCATGCAGGCGGAGCTGGAGGCGTTGTCGTGATGGAGGCCTTCAAGCTGCCATTGCCGGCGGTGTGGATTGAACCGATCTGGCTGGTGGTGCAAATCCTGCTGATTCTGTTGGCCGGTTACTTCGCCCAACGCTTCGTCGCCAAATGCCTGACTCGCCTGGGCGAGCGCTATCCGTTTCCGCCGCAGCTGTTGATGCCGCTGCGGGGCGGTTTGCGCTGGTTGATCATGGGCAGTGCGCTGATTTTTGTGCTCGAGCGACTCGGGGTTTCCGCCACGGTACTGTGGACCGCGTTGTCCGGCTTCGTCGCGGTGGCGGCGGTGGCGTTCTTCGCGATGTGGAGCGTGCTCTCCAACCTGCTGTGCGCGATTCTGATCTTTACCGTTGGGCCGTTCCGCATCGGCGACGTGGTCGAGTTGGTGGACACCACCGACAAGCCCGGCGTCAAAGGTCGGGTAGTGGCGATCAATCTGCTCTACACCACGCTGATCGAAGCCGAGGAACTCGGCACCGGCAGTGCGATGGTGCAAGTGCCCAACAGCCTGTTCTTCCAGCGCTCGGTGCGGCGCTGGCGCGGCTCGGATATGTTCCCGTCCAGCGGGTTTGAAAAATAAGTCTGTTGGTGCCGACGCACCGCTTTCGCGAGCAAGCCCGCTTGTGTCTTGGGCAGGGGATAAACTTTGGGGTGAGAGGGGTGGATGGCAAGCTGTGAGTCCGCGGTGCTTGAAGCACG